>JACZKT010000009.1 GCA_014859905.1 Rubrivivax sp. | reverse complement strand
ATTGTCGACGATGAGGCCCTTGGCCCACATCTCCACCTACACCGCGCCGACGATCCCAAGCGCCGGGTCGAGCCACGACCAGCCCAGCAGCCTGACCCTGGAGAGCGCGGCAATGGCCGCCATGGACGTCGCTGCTTTGCTCGATAGGTCGCAGAATCTGGACCGGAGGGCCTCGATGCAAACGCTGCAATTCTGGTTTGGCTACCCGAGCACTTATTCCTACTTGTCAGTCGCCCGCATTGATGCGCTTGCGGCAAAGCGTGGCGTCACCGTGCAGTTGTCGAAGAACGAAATAACTGCGACTTTGAACGAATAATCTGCGACCCTGAACGAATATTTTGCGAATGGCGCCTTGTTGAGGGCTTCGGATCCCAGTCACTGGATCGAAGCAAACAGGGTCGCGCATGCCTTGAAGTACCTGGGCGAGATGCTGAACTCCTGGCGCAACGTGTCTTGCTGCCGGACAAGCTCGGCCGCTGGGGGACAGGCCCATGCGAGCGCCCCTTGGGGCCAATCGCGCATCGATGCCAGGCGCTTGATCGATGCAGCTGACCAGGACGAGAAGCCCGCCCGTTCCTTGGCCGGCCAACGCAACACGTGTGCCACTCTGCCCATGACCCACTGGCGATGTCGTAGTTGTGTTGACAGCCACATGCCCGCCCGTTCGGAGTTGCCGAGAGGTGTTCCTGTGTTCGCTCGGCGGCTTCGATCACCACGACCGACTGATGGTGGCTCACCCGGGGCTGCTGCGCCAGCTCAGCCAGGCGCTCGGGGCGTTCCAGGCCGCGCTCGACGAGCTGGGCCTGGCCAACCAGGTGACCACCTTCACCGGCAGCGACTTCGGGCGCGCGTTGACCTCCAACGGCGATGGCACCGACCATGGCTGGGGCGGCCATCAGTTCGTGATGGGCGCAGCGGTGCGCGGGCAGGCCTTCTACGGTACGCCCCCGGCCCCCAGCGTCGGCAACACGGGTGCGCCCGACGACCAGTGGCACGTGGGTCAGGGGCGCTTGCTGCCGACCATGTCCGACCGAACCGCGCCGATCTTGAAGATCGGGTCGCCGTCCGCAGGATTGGTCTCTATGTCGACAGAAAGCGCAGACCAGCCGACGACGATCTGTCGGGACACGGCTGCCAGCTTGTCGTCGAGCGCGGTGGTCACATCGCGTGTGTCGATATCGGTTGGGCACCTGGCGCCGGATCGGCGGCCGATGAGTGAAACTGGTTATCGAAGAACCTGCAAACAGGCCCCCTGAAGCCCTGACCACGATTGTCGGCTGCGTGGCAGGTGGCCGATGTCGCTGATATCACCAAGCAAGTCCGAAAACCCAGCGCCAGAATAGCGGCATGCCCCAGCGACCGCGCCTTGATCTCCGCCCCGGCGTTTCCGAACCCGTGGTTCTCCTTATCTCCCGGCGAGAGGTCGAGGCGGGCGACCTGGCCTCCGTGCTGTCCCGGCTGAAACCGTTTCTGGCGACCCGCGAGGACGCCTGGAGGTACAGGGGCCAGATGACACTCGTCGTCGACGGCTACAACAACGATCCACGCGAGCTGGTCGACATCCCCGAGGTTCGGAGCCTCTTGCGCGGGTTGGAGTCGTCGTGGCCGCATTGGGCGTACTTCTTCAACCAGGTCGACGACAGCATCAAGTTGCTCCTCTTCTGCGTTGCGGGAAGCCGGTTCCTCGGCCGGGGTGCCGTCGAGATGGACGCCGACCTGGTGGCGGCGGCCCTGGGGCGCGCCTTCGGCGGCATGAACATGATCTTTGACCGGTTCGGCTTCCCAGAGGAGGAGCTGGAGAAGATGAGTAACGGCCTTGTCGAGGTTCTGCAGCAAGCTTCGCTTTGCTGACTTGTCGCGGGCACGCCGCGTTCGACTGAAAGGTATGGCTCCAGCCAACAGCAGGTGCCCGCAATTGACCTATCCTCTGACGTTTTCAACGAAACCCTGAGAGCTGGCACATGGCAACAAGCAAGAGTGGTCCGACCCTGGCGGCATTGACCGCGCAGATTGCTGCGCTTCAAGCGCAGGCCGATGCTCTGCGCAAGACGGAGATGGCGGAGGTCATCGCCAAGGTGAAGGACGCTATCGCCCACTACGGCCTGACGGCAGCTGATCTGGGTTTGGGCAAAGCCGCCCGGCAGGTTGGCAAGTCCCCCGCAGCGCTTGGCGGCATGCCTGCGAGGAAGGGGCGCAAGAGCGCCGCTGCAAAGCGACCCGCGAAGGCCGTGAAGTTCAAAGACGATCAAGGTCACACATGGGGCGGCATCGGCAAGCGCCCGGACTGGTTCAAGGCTGCGCTGGCTGCGGGCAAGAAGCCCGAGGACCTTCTGTCAAAGGGCTGAAGGCCAGTTGCCGACGAGAGCTGGGGTGCGCTGTCTGTACGCGACGTCGGGCAGCATGTTCTGGTAGCGGCAGACCAGGACCACGGTGGCGGCTTCCCATGCATGGGCCTTCAGGGCCAGTTTTCGGCGCAACGCGTTCGGATGGCGCGGCACGCGCAAGGCCATCGAACGCCTGAACGAGGCCGTCGGGGAGATCGAGCGCGTGGCGCGCACCGATCCAGCACTGGCCGGCGAGGGCGCGGTCCTGCTGCTCGAAAAGCTCTCTCCAGCTATCAACCAGATCGACAGCTCCAGCGGCGCGCTGGGCAACGCGACCAACGGCGTCGTCGAGAGAATGGTGCCCCTGATTGCGGCAGCGCCAGTACCACGGCGTGTGCGCGAGAAGTGGCTGGAACGGCTCCTCGACGCCATTCAGGAAGACGACCCTCCCTACATCGAGTCCCTGGGCGAGCATTGGGGCGTCTTGTGTGGGGATCCGGCACTGGCCTCCCAGTGGGCGGACCAACTTCTGCTGCTGATGCAGCTCGTCATGGCAGACCGCAAAAAGGGCACCTACGCCTACGCCAGTTCCGGCACGCTCTGCTACAGCGCGCTGTTCCACGCCGGTCGCTTCGACGACCTGCTGGCCGTGCTGGCGCTCGACCCCAAGCCCTACTGGCATGATCAGCAATGGGCTGCGAAGGCCCTGGCTGCGCGCGGCGACGTGGACGGTGCCATCGACCTGATGGAGGGGCTGCGCAGCCGGCACGCGCCGGATATGGCGATATCGGCCGTGGCCGAGCAGCTGCTGCTGGACGCCGGTCGCGTCGATGAGGCCTATGCGCGGTACGGCATCCAAGCCACGTCGGCCAACACGAACATCGCGACTTTTCGCGCCATCGCCAAACGATACCCCGGCATCGATCCAGGTCGGATCCTCGGCGACCTGATTGCCTCAACGCCGGGCGCAGAGGGCAAGTGGTTTGCGACCGCAAAGACGCTCAAGCAATACGACCTGGCCCTTGCACTCGCGCGACGCGCCCCAGTGGATCCGAAGACGCTCGTGCGTGCCGCGCGCGACCATGTCAAGAGTCAGCCGGCCTTCGCTTCGGAGGTTGCCCTAACGGCGCTGTACTGGATGGCGCGTGGCGAAGGCTATGAGCTCACTGGCGCTGATGTCGGCGCGGCGCGCGACAACGCAGTTGCCGCCGCTGAAGCGATTGGTGTGGGCGCGCTCGTCGGCGAGCGAATCGCCGACAACGTCGCCGGCGAGGGAACCGCCGCCGTCTGGGTGAGAAAGTGCCTCGGAATCGAGGCGTACTCCTGACGGACGGCTCTGACCCCCCCAATGGGGTGGATGCCTTTCCCTCCGTGCGGGGGCCCGCATCGGGGGATGGTCGCCGCTGGGTTTGTCGGCGACCATGTGAGCCATCAACAGCAGCTCGTCAGGAGAACACCATGGCTTCGCGCGATCTTCATGCGGTCACATTGCGTCTGGATTTGCTCCGGGACATCATGGTCGAGTTGGCAGCGGCGCAGCCGCCAGATCGCGCCGAACGCGTTCTGACCGCAGTTGGGAATCGCTGGACGCAGCGGCTCTCCGACATGGCGCTCGACGAACCGACCGACGACGTGATGGTGTCGGACCTGGCTCCCATACTCGCCGCCTTGCGTCACTCGTGTGACCGACCACTCGATGCCTTCATACCAAGTCGCGTTCAATAAACTAGATATGATGTCGATCCACGGACTTCAAGGAGTCGTGGATGAAGAGTCTGATCGTGGGCGACAAGCCCACCGTGGAGCGGTTGGCAGAGAGGCTGAAAGGGGCCCACAGCCACTCGGAGTACCAGCGCATCCAATGCGTGCTGATCCGGGCCACGCTGGGCAGCTCGGCGGCGGAAATCGCGCAGCTGCTCGGCTGGTCCACGGCCACCGTGCACGTGATGCACTCGCGCTGGGCCAAGGAGGGCGAGGCGATCTTCGACGTGGGCAGCCGCGGCGGCAGGCGTCACCAGCACCTCACGCAGGAGCAGGAGAAGACGCTGTTGGCGCCGTTCGTCGAGTGCGCCGAGGCTGGCGGCATGCTCACCGTGGCCGATATCCAGCAGGCCTACCGGGAGCGAACCGGCAAGGCCGTGGCACGGTCGACGGTGTATCGGCTGCTGGCGCGGCACGGCTGGCGCAAGGTCGTGCCGCGCCCCAGGCACCCGAAGGCGGACATCGCGGCGCAGGCCGCCTTTAAAAAAACTCCGCCGCGCGGTACGCCAAGAGGTCTGGCGCCAGGCTGAGCAGGGCCGCCGGGTGCGGTTGATGTTCCAGGACGAAGGTCGCTTCGGGCTGCTGGGTACGCCGCGGCGCTGCTGGGCGCCAAGGGGAGTGCGCCCTGTGGTCGGTGCGCGGCTGCAGCGCAAATACCTCTATGCCTTCAGCGCCGTCAGCCCGCACGACGGAGTGATGGACAGCCTCGTGCTGCCTTGGGTCGACGCCCAGATGATGTCGATGTTCCTCGACGAGGTCGCTCAGCGTCACGCCGACGAGTTCGTCTTCATGGTCATGGACCAGGCGGGCTGGCACATCGCTGGTGAGCTCGCCGTGCCGCCGAACATGCGGCTGATGTTCCTGCCTCCTTACAGCCCCGAGCTCAACCCGGCCGAGCACCTGTGGGAGGCGATGCGCGAGGACTGCTTCGCAAACCATGTCTTCGCCGACCTCGACGCGGTCGAGCGCGCGCTGACCGCCGGCATCGTCGCCCTCGAAGCTGACCCAGTTCGAACCCAGTCAATGACCGGGTTTAACTGGATAACGTCTATATCTTTGAACGCAACTTAGTATCAGTCACGTAAGCGCATGAGAGCCCAGAGCCAGCCGAGATCGACCAACCTGATCAATGGCACGCCCGCCGTGGACAAGTCACCCATCCACAGGACGAGCCTGTGGATGGCCCTGCGGGTTTCGTGACTTGACCACTGCTCCCCGGCCGCCGCCTACGGCCTGACGCGCTTCGCTTGCCGAACAGCCGTCTTTGTAGGTGTTGAGGCAATGCAAGACAAGAACCAGCTTGACGGTTCCGCCGGTGCGTCCCGCGTGCTGACACCGTTGAGCACAGGCCCAGCGCCTCCAGCTGCGGGGCATGGGCCCGCGCGCCCTCGGGGCGGAGCCCAGAAGAGAGCGTGGCGGCAAAATGACCTCTCCCCAATCACGACGCACGCCCCTGTCTTTCGACGGTGGCGAGGACGTTGGCCACGCGATCAGGGTTGCAGCTCCAGCCGTTGCACACGGCGACCCACAAGACGCCGCCCCGCGCAGCTGCTGCTGCTCGCGCCGGGTCGCGGTGATACCTGCGCAGTCCTGCCACCTCAGACATGAAGCGCCGGGTCCTACTCGGATAGAGGATGTCGGTCATGGCCCCGCGGGTTTGTCGCGTCAGACGATGTACGCGGGCCCGGCCTGTTCCGGGTCGAAAGGTCCGGCCAGCAGCTCCTTGGTGTCGTCGTCGTAGACCTCGACGCAGAGCCCTCGCTGCAAGAAGGAGCGCGCGGCTCGATTGGCATCGGTGCGGCTTGCGTGTAGCTTGCGCTCGATCAGCCTGTCGCGCTCGTGTTGGTGCTGGGCGGCAGGATCCCGGTTGCCGGCCTCAACAACAAACCGGCGGACGTTGGAAGGGCAGGCTGGGTCGATCATGGGGGTGCTCATGGCGGCCAGGCGGGTCAGATCAAGCGCAGCGCGCGAAGCCAGGAGGGCACGCCATCGGGCCCGGTGCCATCGGGCTCCACGCGGTGGCCTGTCGGCGTTTCGCAGATGCCGTCCTCGTTCCATGCCATCAAGTCCTGCAGGCTGGGCAGTTCGTCGACTTCGAGCTGCCAGCGGGCCAGGGCGCTGAGTGACGACGTCTTGTTGAGCACCCATTGCGCGAGCGGGACGTCCACCTTCTTTCGCGACAGCACCTTCCAGTCATCATCGACCTGGCGGCAGAGAGTGACGCCGTTGGACCGCACCGAGATCAGGGCGCCGCGTGCGATCGAGAAGTAGCGATGCAGCTCGCTGCCGTTGACATCCCGTTCGCTACCGCTTTGACTTTCACCCCCTGCCTGTTGGCCAGCCTCGGGGCCGAGGAACTGCGGATCGGTGGTGTCGATGATGGGGTGGTTGGACTGTGCGTTCATGCTGATGGCCTCGTGTGGTGGTTGAAATCTGCCCGTCGGTTTCGCCTCGACGCATGAACAGCGACAGCAAGGCAGGACACAAGGGCACGACCGCAAGCCGCAGCTCGAAGCGGAGCAACGCGGAGCGCAGAGACCGGGGGAGGACGTGGGCGCCAGCCTTCACCCTTGGGGCCTGACTGGATGCCGCTATGCGTCGGAAAGAGGCGGAACGACAGGCAGATCAGCCACCCCGAGTCCCGGGACGCACAGGCCGTGTTGCCACCCCATCAACGACACGCGCGAAGCTTCCCAGCTGAGCGACCCAACGCCGCAGTGCGGGCGCCCCTTCAATGCAGGGTCATCGGGGCTGCGGCGGTCGTTGCACCAAGCCCGCGTCCGTGGGTACAGTCCTGTTGTCATGCCCATGGACCCAGCTTTCCCGCCTGGCGCCGCTCGTGATGTCGATCCCGTTGCGGCGGCTGTCATCGACGACGCGTTGAAGCTTCGCGCGTCACACCCGGCCGCGCCGTCGCTGGACATCCTGGACTTGGTCTTGCAAGGCCGGCGTGCGCGGCCGATCAGTTTCGGCGCAGTCTCGCCTGTCAGCCCCTTCGGCCTGCTGGTGGTGGAGGCCTTTGACCGTGGCATGCCGGTCAGCGACTCGATCGGGTTCTACCGGTACCCAGACCCGCGCGTGATCGCCGCGCTCGACGACATCTGGCGTAAAGAAGTGTGGCCGGCGTTGACCACTCGCTTCTTCATCGCATAGACATCCCACTCGGCGCGCGCCTTTGCTGCCCGAGCGCGCGTGGAGATGCAGCGCAAACAGTTACGCCTGCCAGGCAGGATTGCCAGGCTGCGTGGGGTAGAAGGGGTGATGTCAAATCGCAGCCAACCAGGGAAGAACATGAAACGCAGATTGCTGCTCGGATCGATGGCCATCGCTGCCCTCCCGAGCATGGCCTCGACTCCGCAGCCCAAGGCGCTGCTCACGGTGAGTGGCCGCATCGGACGGGTCAACAACAAAACGACGGACACCTACGACTTCAGCGAAGCGGACTTCCTGAAGCTGGCCACGACCAGCATCACGACCGGCACGCCATGGACCCCGACCTCGGTCTTTGTCGGGCCCTTGCTGGTCGATGTCATGCGAGCCGCCGGCGTCACCTCCGGCACCCTGACCTTCAAGACCCTCGATGACTACTCGGCCCCGATCCCCTGGGAGGACCTTGTACGCTACGGCGTGATCCTGGCGCACAGTCAGGATGGCCAGCGCCTGAACAACAAGCGCTGGGGCCCGTTGTGGACAATCTACCCTCGCGACCAGAATTCGGCCGCGCTGAGGGGTCCGATCGCGGAATCGAGGTTCATCTGGCAAGTCGACAGGATCGAAGCAGGCGGTTGAATGATGTGACGGAGCGCCGCAACCCGGCGCGGCTTTCCGTCGAACCACTGCAAGGCGGCCGCCGCTCAGGCGACGCACCCTCCGCGAAGGGCCTGGGCTGGTGGCCCGTGTTGGTGTTGGTACTGCTGTCCGTGGTGACGGCCACGACTGCACTCGTGAGCCAGCAGTTGACCGTCTCCAGGGCGGCCAACGCCGTACCCAACGAAGGCTTCTACTGGTCCGTCGCCCAGTACCAGATCGCGCACCACAGGCTGAAGCAGGAACTGCGCGCCGTCGCCGCCGGCGAACCAGTCAATGCACAGGAACTGAGCCGACGCGCTGCGGTGCTGGCTTCCAGGGTCAGCATTCTCACCGAGCCCTCCGAGGTCAAGAGCCTCCTGAACGGCGTGCCAGGCTATGCCGATGCCACGCACCGTGTGGCCGAGCTTCAAAGCCGTGTCGGCCCGATCCTTGAAAAGGGTGCGTTGACCCAAGCTGACGCGATCAAGGTGCTTGGTGAATTCCAGGCCATGGGCGACGACGAGCTCTTGAGCAAGCTCGCAAGCGATGTGCGCATGGCCGAGATCAACGCCAAGGAGGCCATGACGCAGACCCTGTCTCGGCGCATCGAGTGGGCTTGGGGTGGATTCGCCTTTTGCTGGGCCGCATTGGCGCTCTGGCTGCTGTATGCAATCCGGTCTCGACGCCGCTACAGAGCTGCGGCGCACGATCGGCAACGTGCGGTCGAGGCGATGGAGCAAGGCATCGTCGCGAAGCGCAGATTCCTGAGCATGGTGAACCACGAAGTGCGTTCGCCGTTGCAGAACATCGTTGCCTCGGCGGAGCTGCTGGCCATGAAGGACAGCCGGCCGGAGAGCGTCGCGGCGATCCGCCGCATCCGACATGCCGTGACGGTGCTTCAGGCGCAGCTGCGCGACCTGCTCACCATCGCGCGCGGCGATGCCGGACAGTTGCCCACGCAGGTCGAGATCTTCGAATTCGGCGAGCTGGTTCAGGATGTCTGTGCCGGCCTTGAAGACGCAGCCGTTGCCAAAGGGCTCGCCTTCCAGGTTGAGTTTCCGCCGTCGCCGGTGACACTCAGCGCCGATCCGATTCGGATCGCGCAGGTCTTGCGAAACCTCGTCGAGAACGCCGTGCGCTACACAAGCACGGGGCACGTCCAGGTTCGGGTCGAGCCCTTCGTGAGTCTCGCAAGTACCGCAGGCGGCGCGGCGTTGGCCCCTGACTTTCGAGGCGCGGAAGCGCCAGACGCTTCATCGGTGGAGGGCATGCTGCGGTTTGTCGTCCATGACAGTGGGCCAGGCCTGCCACCACAGGCATCCGAGCGGCTGAAGAGTGCTGCCGTGCCGTTCGCGTCGAGCAGCGACGGGACCGGTATCGGCCTCTTCGTGATTCGCGACGTGCTGCAACAGCTGGGTGGTCGTCTCGAAGTGCAATCGCGGGATGCGTCCAATGCCGAAGGGCAGGGCACAACATTCACGGTGAGCATCCCAGTCAGGCGGGTTCAGGACGATTCGGCCCATGGTGACCGCGACGAGCCTCGCGGTTCACTCAATGTCTTGGTTGTGGATGACCTGTCCGACGTTCGCGATTCGCTCAGCGACGTGACGCGTCGGCTGGGTCATGCCTGCAGCGCGGTCGGGTCTGCGGCCGAGGCACGCCCTCTGCTGGATGGCAAGCACTTCGATGCGGTCCTGATTGATCTGGAAATGCCTGACACCGATGGCCTTGCGCTGGCCACCGAGATCCGTCAGCGCGGCGGGCCGAACACTTCGTCGATGCTGATCCTCATCAGCGCCGCAGAGAACCAGGCCGCTGGCCAAGTCTGGCCGTTCGATGGATTCTTGCAAAAGCCGATCGACGGGCTGGCCTTGGGTCGGCTCATCGGTTCGCGCACATAGTCGCAAGCTGCTTGCGGCTAGGCCGGGACAAGCGTCTGCTTTACTCAAGTTCGACCTCACCCTGTCGGCCATGACCGGACAGCCATCGACGGCAGCTTTCCGGCACTTCAGCGCGGGCTGCCTGCGACGAAGACGGTCAGTGCGCCAGGCCTTGGGGCCCGTGCTGTGTACCGAGCACTGCAAAGCTGCGCTGCTCACACGCCAGGCCGGTTCGCGGCGTGGGCGGTAGATGGCCATATGGAAGCGGGCCCGTGTCCAACGCCGTATCGACTCACCCGCTCGGAAGGCAGCGTGCGGCTGCACCGAGTTCCCTGCCAGTCAACGTAAGCAAGCGACCGCCGCAGCCGTTCAGGATCCGGCCGGCAGTCGCCGGCGAGGTTGCGTTTGCTCAGTTGGGACTTCGGCCCTCGGATCAAATTGGCGCAGCGGCGCAACTTCGAAGCGCGCTACCCCTCCCTCTCAGCTTTCCGGTCGAATCGCCGAGCAGGTGTCGCGCCTTCGTGGGCGCGACAGGTCGCAATGCGCGGGCCGTTCCGCCATCCCTGCCATCTTGATGAGATCTTTATGTCGATCGGTCGAATCTCTACACCCATTTGATTCCGTAGTACCTACGCTCTATGTCTGGAACTGGACAACTGGAGGAACCATGGACGTCGTCTTTCTGCTCGCCGCCGCGGTGATGTTCGCGGCCATGCTGGGCGTTGTGATCGGCTGCGACAGACTGGGGGTGCGCAAATGACTTGGCTCTATTGGCTCGCAGGCGCGGCCTCGCTAGGCCTGCTCGTCTATCTCGTCTACGCCCTGTTGAGGGCGGAGGAATTCTGATGAACACCCAAGCATGGATCCTGCTCGTCGCCTACCTCGGCGTCCTGTTGTTGCTGGCGTGGCCGCTGGGGAAGTGGCTGATCGCCGTGGCTGACGGCCGCTTCCCACGCTGGCTGGCGCCGTTCGAGGCCGCCGAGCGAGGTCTCTACCGCCTGGCCGGCGTCGATGCGTCGGCCGGCATGGGCTGGCGCCAGTACGCTATCGGGTTGATCCTCTTCAACTTCCTGGGCGTGCTCGCGGTCTATGCACTGCAGCGCTTGCAGGGTGTGCTGCCGCTGAATCCGGCCGGCATGGCCGGCGTCAGCGCCGACTCGTCGTTCAACACCGCCGTCAGCTTCGTCACCAACACGAACTGGCAGGGTTATGGCGGCGAAGCCACGATGAGCTACCTGACGCAGATGCTGGCGCTGGCGGTGCAGAACTTCCTCTCCGCCGCCACCGGCATCGTGGTCGTGATCGCGCTGGTGCGCGGCTTCGTCGCGCGCTCGTCGGCGTCAATCGGCAACTTCTGGGTCGACATCACGCGTGTCACGGCCTACGTGCTGCTGCCGCTGTCTCTGGTGTTCGCGGTGTTCCTGGTCAGCCAGGGCGTGATCCAGAACTTCTCTCCCTACAAGGAGGTGGCCACGCTCGACGTCACCACCTACCAGCAGGCCAAGAACGGCCCCGATGGCCAGTCGCTGAAGGACGACAAGGGCGCACCGGTGATGGAGGACGTCAAGACCGACAGACAAACGCTGGCCATGGGCCCGGTCGCTTCGCAGGAGGCGATCAAGCTGCTCGGCACCAACGGCGGCGGCTTCTTCAACGCCAACTCGGCACATCCGTACGAGAACCCGACGCCGCTGGCGAACTTCTTCGAGATGCTGTCGATCTTCCTGATCCCGGCGGCACTGGTGTTCATGTTCGGCCGCATGGTCGGTGACCCGCGCCAGGGCTGGGCGGTGCTCGCGGCGATGACCGCGATGTTCGTCGTGGCGGTGGTCGTCGTGACGGCGCAGGAGCAGCAGGGCAACCCGCTGCTCACTGCGCTCGGCGCCGACCAGAGTCTCAGCGCCACCCAGCCCGGCGGCAACATGGAAGGCAAGGAAGCCCGCTTCGGCATCGCCGCCACGGGCTTGTTCGCCACGATCACGACGTCTGCCTCGTGCGGTGCCGTCAACGGCATGCACGACTCCTTCACGCCGCTCGGCGGCGCCGTGCCGCTGGTGATGATGCAGCTCGGCGAGGTGGTCTTCGGCGGCACCGGCACGGGCCTGTACGGCATGCTGGTCTTCGCCATCCTAGCGGTGTTCATCGCCGGGCTGATGATCGGCCGCACGCCAGAGTACCTGGGCAAGAAGATCGAGACCTACGAGATGAAGATGGTGTCCGTCGCCATCCTCGTGACGCCGATCCTCGTGCTGGCCGGCACCGCCGTGGCCGTGCTGGCCGACGCGGGCAAGGCGGGCATCGCCAACCCCGGCGCGCACGGCTTGTCGGAAATCCTCTACGCCTTCACCTCGGCCGGCAACAACAACGGCAGCGCCTTCGCCGGCCTGTCGGCCAACACGCCCTTCTACAACACGATGCTGGGCCTGGCGATGTGGTTCGGCCGCTTCGGCGTGATCGTGCCGGTGCTGGCCATCGCCGGCTCGCTCGCGGCCAAGAAGCGCATGGCCGTCACCGCCGGCACGCTGCCGACGCACGGCCCGCTGTTCGTGAGCCTGCTCATCGGCACCGTGCTCCTGGTCGGCTTGCTGAACTACGTGCCCGCGCTGGCCCTGGGGCCGGTGGTCGAGCACCTGATGTTGTGGACCCCGAAGTGAGCCGCGACAGGACACCATCATGACAACTGCAAAGACTTTCTCCCTGTTCGACCCTGCACTGGTCAAGCCCGCCATCGCTTCAGCGTTCGGCAAGCTCGACCCGCGCGTGCAGTGGCGCAACCCGGTGATGTTCGTCGTCTACGTCGGCAGCATCCTCACCACCATCCTGTGGGCACAGGCCCTGGGCGGCCAGGGTGAGGCGCCCCAGGGCTTCATCCTGGCCATCACCGTCTGGCTGTGGTTCACCGTCCTCTTCGCCAACTTCGCCGAGGCGATGGCCGAGGGCCGCAGCAAGGCGCAGGCCTCGTCGCTGCGTGGCATGAAGAAGAAGGTCATCGCCAAGAAGCTGGAGCAGCCGCGGCATGGCTCGTCCTGGCACCCGATGGAAGCGGAGGAGTTGCGCAAGGGCGCGGTCGTGCTGGTCGAGGCCGGTGACGTGATTCCGCTCGACGGCGAGGTCATCGAAGGCGTGGCCTCGGTCGACGAGAGCGCGATCACCGGTGAATCGGCCCCCGTGATCCGCGAGTCCGGCGGCGACTTCGCCTCGGTCACCGGCGGTACCCGCGTGCTGTCGGACTGGCTGGTGGTGCGCATCGACGTCAACCCGGGTGAGTCCTTCCTCGACCGCATGATCGCGATGGTCGAGGGCGCCAAGCGCAAGAAGACGCCCAACGAGATCGCACTGACCATCCTGCTGGTGGCCTTGACCATCGTCTTCCTGGTCGTCACCGTGACCTTGTTGCCGTACTCGATCTTCAGCGCGAGCGTTGCAAGTGAGGCCGCCAAGCTGGGCACGCCGGTGACCATCACCGCGCTGATTGCGCTGCTGGTGTGCCTGATCCCCACCACCATCGGGGCGCTGCTGTCGGCCATCGGCGTGGCCGGCATGAGCCGGATGATGGCGGCCAACGTCATCGCCACATCGGGCCGCGCGGTCGAAGCCGCCGGTGACGTGGACGTGCTCCTGATGGACAAGACCGGCACCATCACGCTGGGCAACCGGCAGGCCTCAAGCTTCGTGCCCGCCACGGGTGTGACGGAGCAGGCGCTGGCCGACGTGGCGCAGTTCGCGTCGATGGCCGACGAGACGCCCGAAGGCCGCAGCATCACGGTGCTGGCCAAACAGAAGTTCAACCTGCGCGAACGTGAGCTGTCGAGCCTGAAGGCCCAGTTCGTGCCCTTCACCGCCCAGACGCGCATGAGCGGTGTCGACATCGAAGGCGCCGACGGCAGCGTGCGGCAACTGCGCAAGGGCGCGGGCGATGCCATCCGCAGGCATGTCGAAGCGTTGGGCGGCCACTTCCCGGCCGACGTGCAGGTGGCGACCGAGGACGTGGCCCGCAAAGGCAGCACGCCCCTGGTGGTGTCCGACGGCGCGAGCGTGCTCGGCGTGGTCGAGCTCAAGGACATCGTCAAGGGTGGCATCAAGGAACGTTTCGCCGAACTGCGCCGCATGGGCATCAGGACCGTGATGATCACCGGCGACAACCGGCTCACTGCCGCGGCCATCGCGGCCGAGGCCGGTGTCGACGACTTCCTGGCCGAAGCCACCCCCGAGGCCAAGCTGAAGATGATCCGCGACTACCAGGCCGAAGGCCGCTTGGTGGCGATGACGGGCGACGGCACCAACGATGCGCCGGCGCTGGCGCAGGCCGACGTGGCGGTGGCGATGAACACCGGCACCCAGGCGGCCAAGGAAGCCGGCAACATGGTCGACCTGGACAGCAACCCGACCAAGCTGCTGGAGATCGTCGAGACCGGCAAGCAATTGCTGATGACGCGAGGGTCGCTCACCACCTTCTCCATTGCCAACGACGTGGCGAAGTACTTCGCGATCATTCCCGCGATGTTCGTCACCACCTACCCGCAGCTCGGTGCGCTGAACGTGATGGGGCTGGCCAGCCCGTCGTCGGCCATCCTGTCGGCGGTGATCTTCAACGCCATCGTCATCGTGTTCCTGATCCCGCTGGCGCTCAAGGGCGTGAAGTACCGCGCCATCGGCGCTGCGGCCTTGCTGCGGCGCAATGTGCTCGTCTACGGCGTCGGCGGGCTGATCGTGCCGTTCGTCGGCATCAAGGCGATCGACCTGCTGTTGTCGGCCGTTCACCTCGTCTAGAAGGACTGTCATGACCTCCATCGTTCGTCCGGCCCTGGTCATCTTCGCGGTGCTGACCGCGTTGACCGGTGTCGCGTATCCGCTCGTCGTCACCGGCATCGGCCAGGCGGCATTTTCCGAGCAGGCAGCCGGCAGCCTGATCCTGCGCGACGGCAAACCGGTCGGCTCGTCGCTGATCGGGCAGAACTTCAGTGACCCGAAGTACGTCTGGGGCCGGCCGTCGGCAACCGGGCCGTACCCCAACAACGCGAGTGCCTCCAGCGGTTCGAACCAGGGCCCGCTGAACCCGGCGCTGAGCGATGCGGTCAAGGGGCGCATCGAAGCCTTGCGTGCTGCCGATCCCGGCAACGCGGCGCCGGTGCCGGTCGACCTGGTCACCGCGTCGGGCAGCGGCCTGGACCCGCACATCAGCGTCGCCGGCGCCCTGTACCAGGCCGCCCGGGTGGCGAAGGCGCGCAACCTGCCGTTGCCGCAGGTGCAGCAGACGATCGAGAAGCACAGCGAGGGCCGCCTGTTCGGCCTGCTCGGCGAACCGCGCGTCAACGTGCTTCAGCTCAATCGCGCGCTCGACGCGGCGGGCAACTGAAACCGAGGGCCCGAGCGCGTTGCCGCGCCTTGCCGCGAGTGCATGTCGTCGATCGATGGGTGGGGTTTGTTGATGGTGCTGCTGGTCATCGTCGCGCCGCTGTTGCTGGCCTGGGTGCTGTTGGCCCGCAGCGACCGCAAGCGGGATCCAGGTTCCGGAGCAAGCACGCGCCGGCAACGGTGAAGGCAAGGACGCGGTCTGTCCAGGGAGCCCGAAGCCATGCTCGTCAATTGCGTCGCCTACCAGGAGGGCGCCCGCCTCGTCGACCTGCCGGTCGAGCAGATCAGCGACTATCTCGACAAGCCCGGCTGCTTCGTCTGGGTCGCGCTGCGCGACCCGTCGCCGCAGGAACTCGATGCCATGCGGCGCGAGTTCGACCTGCACCCCTTGGCGGTGGAAGACGCCAGCCACGGCCACCAGCGGCCGAAGGTCGACGAATACGGCGACACCCTGTTCGTCGTCATGCAGCTGATCGAGTTCGTCGGCGGCGAGCTCAACGTCGGCGAGGTGGCGGTGTTCGCCGGGCCGAACTACGTGCTGTCGGTTCGCACCGGCAGCAGGCAGCATTTCCTGGGCGTGCGCGAGCGCTGCGAGCGCGAGCCGCAGCTGCTCAAACAAGGTTCGGGCTATGTGCTGTACGCGCTGATGGACGCGGTGGTGGACCGCTACTTTCCGATCCTGGAGCTGCTGCAGACCGAACTCGAGAGCATCGAGGAACGCATCTTCGTGCGCGGCGCGACGCGTCTGAACATCGAGCGGCTGTACGCGCTCAAGCGCAAGCTGATGCAGCTCGAGCATGCGGTGTCGTCGCTGTTGCAGTTTTCGGGCAAGCTGCACGGCGGCCGCGTGCCGGCGGTCTGCGCCAACACCCAGCCTTACTTCCGCGACATCGGCGACCACCTGTCGCGCATCGAGGCGTCGATCGATTCGATCCGCGAGACCATCGGCACCGTGATCATGGTCAACCTGTCGATGGTCACGATCGAGGAAGGCGAGATCACCAAGCGCCTGGCGGCCTGGGCCGCCATCTTTGCGGTGGCCACCGCCTTCGCCGGCATCTGGGGCATGAACTTCGAGGTCATGCCCGAACTGAAGCTGAGGTGGGGCTATCCGGCGGCGCTGGCCCTGATCGTCGGCACTTCCACCTACCTGTGGTGGCGCTTCCGGCGCTCGGGCTGGCTGTGACGCTATCGTAAGTGCATGACGGACGAGCAACGCCCCGACCCCGACGCCCTGCTGGCGCAGATCAAGCAGGAGGAGCAGCGCGAGGCGCGGGGCCGCCTGCGCATCTACTTCGGATCGTCGGCCGGCGTGGGCAAGACCTACGCCATGCTGTTGGCGGCGCGCAAGCTGCACGCCGATGGCGTGGACGTGCTCGCCGGGATCGTCGAGACGCACGGGCGCAGCGAGACGGCCGGGCTGCTGGAAGGCCTGCCGACGCTGCCACCGGCGCTCATCGAGTACCGCGGCAAGCGCCTGGCGGAGTTCGATCTCGACGCCGCACTGGCACGCAGGCCGGGCCTGGTCCTGGTCGACGAACTCGCGCATTCGAACGTCGCCGGGTCACGTCATCCCAAGCGCTGGCAGGACGTCGAGGAGTTGCTTGCCGCCGGCATCGACGTCTACAGCACGCTCAACGTGCAGCACCTGGAAAGCCTGAACGACGTGGTCGGCGGTATCACGGGCATCGCGGTGCACGAGACGCTGCCCGACACCTTCTTCGACAAGGCCGACGAGGTGGTGCTGGTCGACACGACGGCCGACGAACTGATCGAACGCCTGGCCGCCGGCAAGGTGTATCTGCCGGCACAGGCCGAGCGCGCGGCGAAGAACTTCTTCCGCAAGGGCAACCTGATGGCGCTGCGCGAGTTGGCGTTGCGCCGCACCGCCGACCGGGTCGAAGACGACGTCCAGGCGTACCGTGTCGACCGATCGATTGCCAAGGTCTGGAAGACCGAAGGTGCCTTGCTGTGTTGCATCGGGCCGCAGGAAGGTGCCGAGCACGTGGTGCGCAGTGCGGCCCAACTGGCCAGGCAGCTGGCGGTCACGTGGCATGCCGTGTACGTCGAGACACCGGCCCTGCAGCGGTTGGAGCCTGGCCGGCGCGAGGGGATCCTTCAAACCGTCAAGCTGGCGCGGGAATTGGGTGCCAGCACGGCAGTGCTGTCGGCCCAGGGCATCGCCGGTGCGCTGGTCGAGCATGCACGCCAGAACAATCTGGCCAGGCTCGTGCTGGGTCACAGTGATCGCAAGACTTGGTGGCCACGGCGGTCCCTTGGGCAGGCCGTGGCCAGGCTGGCGCCAGACATCGATCGCATCGAGGTCGGGCAGTCGCAGCGCGCCCGGCCCGCTCCGGTCGCAAGGGGGGCCGACTTGGAGGCCGCGTCGAACACCGGCACCCAGGTTCGCCGCTATGGCTTCGCAACTGCAGCTTGCGCAGCGACCACGGTGCTGGCGCTCCTGCTGGTTCCGTACTTCGACCTAGCCAACATCGTCATGGTGTTCCTGCTGTCCGTGGTCGGCGTGGCGGTCTGGCAGGGACGAGGGCCGGCGGTCCTGGCCGCGTTCGTGAACGTGGCGGCCTTCGACTTCTTCTTCGTGCCGCCGAAGGGCACCTTCGCAGTGTCCGATGTGCAGTACTTGTTGACCTTTGCCGTGATGCTCATCGTGGGCCTGGTCACCGGGCAGCTGACGGCGGGGCTGCGCTTCCAGGCGCGAGTGGCCACGCACCGGGAAACACGCTCGAGGGCGCTGTTCGAGGCCGCACGGGACCTGTCCAACATGCTGACCAACGAGCAAGCGGTCGAAGTGGCCCAGACGGTGATCGGTCGCGAGTTCCACGCCCGCGTCGCGGTCTACGTGCTGGATGCGCACGACCGAATTCAAGCGCCGACGACAAAGGGCGCCGGACTGGATCTGGGCACGGCGCAGTGGGTGCTGGACCACAACCTGCCCGCCGGCCTTGGCACCGACACGCTGGCCGGCAGCACTTGGTTGTACCTGCCGCTGAAGGCGACGATGCGCTCACGCGGCGTGCTCGCCGTACAACCCGACGAGCCACGCTTCTTGCTGGTGCCCGAGCAGCGGCAGCAACTGGAGACGTTTGCGGCCTTGACTGCCATGGCGCTCGAGCGCGTGCACTACATCGACGTGGCGCAGACCGCCACGGTGCAGATGGAGTCCGAGCGCCTGCGCAACTCGCTGCTGGCGGCGCTGTCGCACGACCTGCGCACCCCGCTGGCCGCGCTGGTCGCCATGGCCGAGATGCTGGCCGCGAGCCAGCCACCCTTGAGCGGCCCGCAGCAGGGCCTGGCTGCGGCGATCAGCGAAAAGTCGCGGCGCATGACCGGCATGGTGACCAATCTGCTCGACATGGCGCGCATCCAGAGCGGCGAGGTCCGGCTGCGCATCGAGTGGCAGTCGATCGAGGAGATCATCGGTGGCGCCCTGAAGTCCGCCCAGGGCAGCCTGGGCGAGCGCCGTGTCAGCGTGCATATCGATCCCGGCGTGCCTTTGGTGCAATGCGATGCGGTGTTGATCGAACGGGTGCTGGTCAACCTGCTGGAGAACGCGGGCAAGTACACGCCTGCCGCCTCGCCGGTCGAGATCCTGGTGAGCGCCGTCGACGACCGACTGCAGGTCGGCGTGCGCGATCACGGCCCGGGCGTGGCGCCTGGCCAGGAAGAGGCCATCTTCGAAAAGTTCACACGCGGCCAAACCGAGTCGGTCACGCCCGGGGTCGGGCTGGGCCTGGCCATCTGCCGCGCGATCGTCGAGGCCCATCGCGGCCGCATCTGGGTCGAAGCGACCCTTCCGCAGGGCGCTACCTTCACGTTCAGCCTGCCCTTGGGCACGCCGCCGGCGGTCGACTTGGCCGATGATGTACTCGCCGGCACCGAGAAGCCGGAATCCTGATGTCCACCCCGACGCCCATCGCCCTGGTGCTCGAAGACGAGCGCGAGATCAGGCAGTTCGTGCGCATCTCGCTCGAGACTGAGGGGTGGCAGGTGGTCGAAGCCGGCACGATCAAACAGGGATTGGTCGAGGCCGGCACGCGACGGCCCGATCTGGTGATCGCCGATCTCGGCCTGCCCGATGGCGACGGTGTCGACTTCATTCGTGAGGTTCGGACCTGGTCGGGCGTGCCGATCATAGTTCTGTCCGCCCGCACCCACGAGAGCGAGAAGGTGGCCGCGCTGGACGCCGGCGCCGACGACTTCATCACCAAGCCCTTCGGCGTGGCCGAGTTGCTGGCGCGCACGCGAGCCAACCTGCGCCGGGTGTGGGCCGGCCGCGCCGCGCCGGACTCCCTCTTCCGCTTCGGCGATGTGGAGGTCGATCTGGCAGCCCGTGTCGTGAAGAGGCGCGGCGTCGAGGTGCACCTGACGCCGATCGAGTACCGACTGCTCGGTGTGCTCATCGCCAATGTCGGACGGGTGCTCACCCACCCGTACCTGCTGCGCGAGGTGTGGGGCCCGACCCAATCGCAAAGCACGCACTACCTGCGTGTCTACATGGGCAATCTGCGGCAGAAGCTGGAAGACGACTCGGCGCAGCCCAAGCACCTCGTCACCGAAACCGGTGTGGGCTACCGGCTGCTGGCCGATTGAGCGCTCGATCCGCTTGGACCGAGCGATTAGGGCCTGGCCTCGACGCGTTCGCCGGACGCATTCGGTTGTGCGAGCACACCGGCATGGTGGCCACAACCAACCCGAACTTCGTCGACTGGCCCCGCGTGTTCAGCGACGCGAAGATGATGACCTCCTGGTCTGACCAATAGGCGCATCTGTGCCCCATCGCCGGGTCGGGCAAGGTCGTTCGGCATGTTGCGGTCAGGCACTGGTGCCGGCGCGTCGCTTGCGGTCTGGCGCCGACCGAGAGAGAGGTCGGACACCTTCCGCTTCAGCCATCTGAAAGCCAGAACGAGAGCGACGATGCCCAGCGACAATGCTGCGAAAGCAAGGATGAAGAGAAGTCTGAACGTCAGGCCGCTCATATCCCCGTAATGCCAGTGCAAGTTGGATCTCCGATGAGTGTGATTCGATGAAGGAAATCGTAGGCATCGGGAGGTCAAATTGGCGTAGAGATTGTCGGGCCAAGCATCAACAAGACATAAAGAAGCCAATGGCCTTCGGGGCGCGGGCGATGAGTGCAAGCCAGACAGCTTCGATTCGGCAGCGTCGAGATCGACATGGCGGCGCGCACTGTGCAGCCGTCCCACTCAAACAGCACCCACCCTCTGCCGATTGAACTTGGCCCAGTCTCGGCAGTACTGTCAGAACGTCGCCTTGACGCTGAGCACCAGTGCCGTCTTGCCGAGGAACTTCGAGCTGTTGGCAGCGGCGCCTGGCACGTAGAAGGACTTGTCGGCATCGGTGCCCACCAGCGCGAGGCCGACCGACAGGCCAGACCCCAGGTCCTTGCTGACGGTCACTGAGTAGTCGGTGTACGAGGCGTTGCCGATATGCGCCACCTTCTGGTAACCGACGTGGGGTGCGAGCGTGAAGCCCGAGGTGATGTCGAAGCTGCCATTCAATTCGGCGTAGAGGCTGCCCTTCGTGCTCTGCCCGCTGGCGAAGTTGTAGTTGCCGAACAGGTCGGTCAAGGCGTACGACAGCTTTGCCGTCACGGGGCCGTAGGTCAGCGCGCCGTACAACTCGGTGGTATTCGCGTTCTTGTAAACGCCGCCGCCGCCAGTGTCGGCGAGCTTGTTGCCCACGTACGCATACTGAATCAAGCCGACGTCGTAGCCCAGGTCTCTCTGGATTTCGCCGCGGTAGCCGCCATAGATGTCCACCTCGACCGGGCCCTTGACGTCGTTGTCCTTGATCCAGCTGATCGTGGAGCCCCAGGCGCCAGCGTAAATGCCGACCGGCGATACATAGTCGACGCCACCCTGCAACGCGGGCTTCAGACGGGTTTGCGAAATCCCACGGTAGCGGTAGTCGCTGACGACGCTGAGGTTGAACGACAAAGAGTCATCGGCGGCCATCGCGGGGGTTGCGATGGTTGCCAGCAGGGCCAGCGAAGCCAGCGTTGATTTCTTCATGAAGTATCTCCAGGCGGGTGATGGAAGCAAGGCCTTCACGCTTTGCTTTGGTTCGGGCCTTGCGGGTCTGCAGCATGCGTCAGCTCGACGCTGCGGCGTGTTTGGGGCCTGCCCTCAGCACTGCTTTCGCAGCAATGAGGGGTAGGTGGCTGGATTCATCCACCTGCGCCGGGGTGCTTAGCAATTCGCGGACGGGCGTCTCGTTGCGACCCTCGAACTTGGCCAGCAGGTGCGCCAGCAGCCGGCGATAGAGCTCGTCGCCCATCACCTTGTCTTCAGCGCCAACATCGAGATTGGGGTTGTCGTTGATCTCGATGACGAATACGCCTGTCTCGTTCTGCTTGAGATCGACGCCGTAGAAGCCGTCGCCGATCAGGCGGGCCGCGCTGACCGCAGTGTCAAGCACAGCCTTGGGCGTGTCGCGCAGTGCTACCGCCTCGGTGCGCCCCTCGGCAGCTTGCCCTGCGCCCGCGTGCTTGATGATCTGCCAGTGGTCGCGCACCATGTGGTAACGCGCCACGAACAGCGGCTCGCCGGCCAGCACGCCGACCCGCCAGTCGTAGGGCGTGTACATGAAGTCCTGCACGAGCACGATTTCCGAGTCCTTGAACATCGCCAGCGCAATGTCCCGAAACTGTCTGAAGTCCTGTGCCTTCTTCACGTCGCGGCTGAAGGAGCCATCGGGCACCTTCAGCACCACGGGGTAGCACAGCGTGTCCTCGAAACGCGCAAGCGTGCGCCGGCTGACTAGCCGCGTGCGTGGCGTGGCGATGCCGTTGCCGCGCAGCAGTTCGGCCAGATAGGCCTTGTTGGTGCAGCGCAGGATGGAGCCGGGATCGTCGATCACCGGCATGCCTTCGGCCGCCGCCTTCTTCGCGAACTTGAAGGTGTGGTGCGCCACCGCGGTGGTCTCGCGGATGAACAGGGCGTCGAACTGGGTCAGGCGCGAATAGTCCTGGCGGCGGATCAGCTCCACCGCGATGTCCATGGACTCGCCCACCTCGACGATGCGCTGCAGCGTCTTCATGTTCGACGGCGGCAGCGGATCGCCCGGGTCGTGCAGGATGGCCAGGTCCATCTTCGGTGCCGCCTGTACGCGCGCCGGGCTCCAGCGGCGGCGCGTGAACTCGTCAAGCGCGCTGATAAACAGCTTGTCGCGCGGGGCATCCAACTCACGCGGGTCCAGCGCCCTGACGGCCGTGGTCTTCCAGCCGTTCAGGCCCTCAGGCCGTTCGAGTTCGACCTCCAGCAGCGGGCAGCGGAACAGCTCGAAGGCCTTGCGCGCCAGGTCAGCCAGTTCAGGGTCTTCGACATGGCCGAAGAAGACATTGAGGCTCAGGCGGTTTACCGAGCGCGGCACGTCGTCAAGCCCGGAGATCAGGCGATCCAGCCGCGCCAGCGAGGCCTGGTGCGTGTGGCGGTGCTGCAGGTCGAGGATGGTCTCAACGCTGGGCGTGATGCGGTCGCCCCGCGCCTCGGCCAGCAGCGAACAGTAGTAGCCCAGGCTTAGGTAGTCGTAGTTGCGGCAGAGGTTGATCACCTTGCGCGGCCGCCCGGCGGCACGGGCGCGAGAGTCGCTGCGCTCGGAGATGAAGGCCTCGGCCGTGACGACATGTGAATCGGCACGCGCGTCGGCACCGGCCCAGCGGAAGTCGGCGAGCTTTTCAACGACGATCAGGTGATCGGATGCCACTTCAGAGTCCCTTCGAAATGATGATGGCCGCCGACTGGCGGTGCCGGCCGTAGCGGGTGATGCGTTTGAATTCGTCGACGCTGACCGAAATGCCGGGGTCGGCATCGGCCTGCGGCTCGGACATCGGGTCGAGGATGCGGAACACCTGGCCGTCGAAGCCGGTGACCACCACCCAGTGCGGGCTTCTTTCTCCGTGCAGACGCCACAGGCTGATCAGCACCAGCGGCACATGGCCCCGGTGCAGGTGCTCGACCAGTTGCGCCGGCGACACGGGTGCCGGCGCCACGCGCTGGCCGGTGGCTGCGAACTCGGTGCGGAAGTCGGACTCGACCAAGGCGATCACGTCCTTCTTGCGCTGGTCGCGCACCGACTCGATGAACATCGCGTGGCCCGGAGGCGCGTAGACGGTGGCGCCGAAGCCGCGGCGCACGGCGGCCAGCGCCAGGCCGAAGGGACCGCAGCCGCCGTGACCGGCGGCCATGAAGACCGTCGTGGCTTCGCGCCACAGCCGAATTTCAGCGGAGCGGTCCAGCACGGCGCCCTCGTCCAAAGCTGCCATCGCCATGAGCAGGGCGCAGGGGCCGCAGGTGAAGTCCAGCGTCTGCGCGTAGAAGGGCGCCTTCAGGGCCAGGTCGTGAGTGGCGCGGCCGCTGTCCCACAGTGACTTCTGGAAGCGCAGCGCATCGGCGCCGTCTTCGTAGTAGCCCGCCTTGCGATCCAGCGGGCTGAAGCCATGGCGCGCGAACAGGCGCTGCGCGGCATGGTTGTCGGCGCGCGTTTCCAGGCGCAGCACCGCAGCGCCGCTGTCGCGTGCGAGACCGATGGCTTCTCCGAGCAGTCGGCTCGCGGTGCCGCGGCCACGCGCCGCGGGCGCGACGGCGATCGAATAGAGGCGAGCCACCGAGCTGCGTGCCCGCCGCAGTACGACGGTCGCGCCCAGCAGCCCGGCCGCCGCGCCACTGCTACGTGCCGTCGTGACCAGGGCCGAGCGGCTGCGCAAGAGCTGGCGCCAGCTGCGGGGCGAGATGCGGTCACCGTCGAATGCCGCTTCTTCCAGCGCCGACAGGGCTGCGAGGTCGGAGACCGACGCACGTACGCAGTGCACCGGTTCCACCGGTTGCGCTGAGCTGCGCGGGAAGCGAACGGGCGTGTTGGAGCGGGTGATAGTCTCGGACATAAAGCAGATCCGGCTGCGGGGGAACCCGCTGCCGACAGGAACATGCACTCTATGCAGGCGCGCACAAAGATGGCATCAAGATTGATGGCCCGCGCATCAAGATCGCATCAGCAAGCCGAGGTGCGAGGGCGTGCAGCGTCACCGGGGCCAGCTGCGGGCCCCCAGAGCGGTTGACGCCAGTGCATCGCTGCGCCCCTGAAGGGCCGCCGCTTCATGCCCGTGCGATCGGTTCTGCTGTCTGGCGAGCAGCGCCGTCTCGCCAGGGCGCCGAGGCGGCCAGACATCGTGCCAGACCGCTCGCGGGGCTAGTCGCACCGGCTTGCTGAACACGGCACTGCGGTAGGTGCGACCCGCAATCTGCACGGTCGACTGCCGGCTGAAGCCCTGGCGTGCATAGTAGGCATGCAGATGCAGTGCGGGCTCTGGTGTGTCCAGCGCAAGCGCCACGCAGCGTTGCTTGAAAGCCCAGTCTTCGGCTGCGTGTAGCAGGGCCTTGCCGACGCCGGTGCCTTGATGGACAGGCTCCACCGCCAGCTGGTGCAGGCTGGCCACGCTGGGATGTCGGTACCACGCGATTTCAGCCTGCGGGTCGGCAGTCTGCAAGGTCACCGTGCCGACGATGCGCGGTCCGGCCAACGCGACGACGCAGTCACCCTGGCCGATGCGCTGACGAGTGACATCGGGCGTCTGCTCGACACAAGTGCAGTTCATGCCGCTGGCTCCGAGCCGGGCGAACGCGCGACGCAGCATCGCGGTCAGTTCATCGATCGAATCGTCAGGTCGAAGTCGGCGCAGGGCGATGGTACTCATGGCAGTCCTTGGTTCGCGTGGCCGACCTTCAACGAAGTCGGTCGAACCACGTCGCCATTGAAGCTGAGAGGGCCTAAAGATGGCGCAAAGACTTTGCTGGCGGGCGCAAAGATCCCGTCAAGAGGCGCCGGCCTGCGATCGACCACGAACCCGCGACCGACAGGCGTCGTTCACTTCGAGTGACGCTTGCCCAGTTGGCGAAGCGCAATCCGGGTCCCGATTGCCGCTGCGCTGAGCTTCAGAAACGCCCAAGAGCCTTCGATCCACACCGGGTCTTCAAAGCCTGGCCGGGGAATGGAACCTCCGGCCCAGGCGCTCAATGCACCGACGGCGGCGAACACAAAACCCAGGCGCAGGTCGTACCAAGCAGCGAACGCCACGGGCACGGCGTAGAAGATGGTTCCCCGGAGGCGGCCTCCGGCGAAGACGTTCAGAATCGTCAGGACCACAAACCAGACAGCCGCGATGGCGGCAACCTGAATCGAGCTCGCGTTGGCTGGTTTTGGCATGGCCAACACACGGTGGGGCACCGATCAACGGTGCCATCCATGGAGCGGCGAGCGGTGGCAGTGCGCGCTGGCATGCTTGACCAACAAGGCCTTTTCTGCCGGATGCCTCGCTGGCCAGGCGTAACGGGACGACGAGCTGCCGACCCGAACTGTCGTTTGGATCCGCCCATCGTGGCGCCTCGTCCTTCGAGCCGACAAGCGTATCTCGCCGCCTTTCAAGACCTGGTGTCGAAGCAGAGTGGACGCGCGGCAGAGGGCCTCCGCCAAGTCGTCGAACGACCGCTTGATGAGGGTCCCGTAGGCATAGGCATTCATGGCTCTCCTTCGCGGCCGGCTCGGAGGTGTCGGCCTGGCACCATTGCACGCCGTTGCGCATACGAATGGTGCAAAGACTCTGGCTGTGGCCGTCAAGAATCCATCAAGCTGCCCGGCATGTCCGCACGAAGCATCCCATCAGGAAACCCGGCGGGGTCAGGGGATGCTCAACCTGGGCGCCCTGGGGGTCTGCGGCGACACCGGCACGAGTCCGTTCTACACGATGAAGGAGGTCCTCAACCCGGCGCACGGCGTCCCGCTGGATGCACCAAAGAACGTCGGTGCCGTGTCGGTGATCTTCTGGGGGCTGATGGTGGTGGTGATCTTCGCGATCATGGCGACCTGGAAGCGCGGTGGCGAATTTTTGATCGAGCAGATTCGCAGCGACGACCCGGACGTTCTGCCCTTCATCACCTCGCTGACCGAGGACGAGACGGCTCATCGCCGCTGACCAACCTGTCTTGCCTGTCCGCCGAGGTGATCGAGGGCTTGAAGGTGCTCTTGCGAGGCGGCGTGGCCGTACCCAGTGCCGAGTCGGTCTTCACCGTCGAGCGCAGCCTGCCACACGGCCATGTCGCAGCCGTGCTCGGTGCGGCCCGCGGCTCAGGCTCCTCGGCCTGGTTCGGCTCGGCCCCGCAGGATCTGCAGCTTGTGCTGCAGGCCATGCTGGTGGCCCGGCTGCTGGAGCCGGCTTCCAAGCTGGCCACGCACCGCATGCTGCATGACGACACGGCCACGTCCTCGCTGGGTCGCGTGCTGGGCGTAGGCCAATGCAGCGCCGACGATCTGTACCGGGCGCTGGACTGGCTGCATGAGGCGCAAGCGGGCATCGAGCGGCGCCTGGCGCGCCAGCATCTCGTTGGCAGCACGCTGGTGCTGTACGACCTGACTTCGACCTGGCTGACCGGGCGTAGCTGCGAGCTGGCCGCGCGGGGCCATTCGCGCGACGGCAAGCGCGACGATCCGCAGAGCGTCCTCGGCCTGGTGTGCACCGCCGAAGGCTGCCCGATCTCGGTGGAGGTGTTCAAGGGCAACACCGCCGACCCTGCCACGGTGGCTACTCAGGTGGCCAAGCTCAAGGAGCGCTTCGGTGTGGTGATGCAGCGCGTGCAGCAGCGCCGCGAACGCCAGAACCGCCAGATCAACGAGCGGCTCAAGACCTTGATCGCGGCCTCGGCGGCTGGGGGGCGCGGCAATGCGGCGAGGGCAGGGGAGACCGAGCCGGTGGTGGCGGCGGCGGTCAGGGGGCGCCGGCATGGCCACAGGTGGCCTTCTGGGCATGGGGGTAGGCCGGCCGGCGCAGGATTGGGATGTGCCGCCAGGGCCGGACGCGCGACAGCCATAGGGCTGGGCAACTGGCAGAGCTCGGGCTCCATCGAGGGCAGGACGCTCCGACCTGACGATTCGAAGACAGCGCAGGCATCGGCGAGACAGCACGCTCCAAACGCAGCGTCGCCTTGTAGGGCCAGGGGCGCCGGATAGACTCGGCGAGTTCTCTGCACCATATGAATGTGACCCACCAGTGGCAAGACCGCGGTTCTGGCTCATCCTCGCTGCGGTAGCCGCGGCGCTCGCCAGCGGCATCCACTATTGGCAGAAGACGTCGGCCCGCACGGCCATAGATCCTGAGGCGGAGCGAAGCAACAGCGAGGCCCCCAGCCGACCCGTGGCGGTGGAGGTCGCGGGCTTGACGGTGGACACGGTGATCGAGCAGATCCAGGCCGTGGGCACGTTACAGCCGAACGAGGCGGTGACCGTGGTCCCGGAAATCGCCGGCCGCATCGAGCGTATCGCCTTCACCGAGGGCCAGGCCGTGCAGGCCGGCGAGGTGCTGGTGGAGCTGGACGCCGCCATCCTGAAGGCGGAACTGTCCAAGGCGCGCGCGGAGCTGGCACTGGCCAGGGCCAACCACGACCGCATCGTCACGCTTTCCGCCCAGGGCATGAGCACGCTGCGCGCGCGCGACGAGACCCAGGGTGCACTCGACGCGGCGCAGGCCAACCTGGAGCTCGCCCAGGCACGGCTGCAGAAGACCACACTGCGCGCGCCGCTGTCGGGCATCGTGGGGTTGCGCGCGGTCAGCGCAGGCGCCTACGTTGCCGCCGGCCAGCGCATCGTGGACCTGACCAGCATCCACCCGCTTAAGCTGGACTTCCGCGTCCCCGAGCTCGCCCTCGCCGACGTGCGTCGCGGCCAGGCGGTGCAGCTGACCGTGGACGCCCGCGCCGGCCGCAGCTTCAGCGGCGAGATCTACGCCATCGACCCGGTGGTGGACGTGGCCGGGCGCGCAATCCGCATCCGCGCCCGCGTGCCGAACCCCAAGGGCGAGCTCGCGCCCGGCCTGTTCGCGCGTGTGCAGGTTGTGGTGGCGCGGCGCGAGAACGCGCTGCTGCTCCCGGAATCGGCGGTGTTCGCACGCGACGACAAGACCTACGTCTACCGCGTGATCGAGGGCCGCGCGGCGCGCACCGCGGTGGTGTTGGGCCAGCGCCGCCCCGGCTTCGTCGAGGTTCGTGAAGGCCTGGCGCGGGACTCGCGAGTGGTCACCGCCGGCCAGCAGCAGGTGCGGGACGGCGCGCCGCTGCAGCTCTCCGAGCCCGTGATGGGTGCGAACGGCAAGGGCGGCTGAGGCCCATGTTCGAGTTCTTCATCCGGCGGCGGGTGTTCTCCACCGTCATGAGCCTGCTCGTAATCCTGGTCGGGCTGGTGTCCTATTCGCGCCTGTCGGTGCGCGAGTACCCGAACATCGACGAGCCCATCGTGTCGGTGCGCACCGAATACAAGGGCGCCAGTGCCGAGATCATCGAGAGCCAGGTGACCCAGGTGCTGGAGGGTTCGATCGCCGGCATCGAAGGCATCGAGATCCTCAGCTCCACCAGCCGTCCCGAGGAGAGCCGCATCACGGTGCGCTTTCGCCTCGGCATCAGCCCCGATTCGGCAGCGAGCGATGTACGCGACCGCGTCGGCCGCGTGCGTGGACGTTTGCCGCCGGAGATCGAGGAGCCGGTGATCGCCAAGGTCGAAGCCGACGCGCAGGCCATCATCTTCATCGCCTTCACCAGCAGCCGCCAGCGCTCGATCGAGATCTCGGACTACGCCGACCGCTACGTGCGCGACCGGCTGCAGAACCTGCCGGGGGTGTCGGAGGCGCGCATCTTCGGCGAGCGGCGCTACGCCATGCGCGTCTGGCTGGACCGCACGCGGCTGGCTGCGCAGGACCTGACGGTGCAGGACGTGGAGAACGCGCTGCGCGCGCAGAACGTCGAGGTGCCCTCGGGCCGCATTGAGAGCCTGGACCGGGAGTTCACGGTGCTCTCGCGCACCGGCCTGGCCACGCCCGAGCAATTCCGCCAGGTGGTGTTGAAGGACGTGGCCGGCTTCCCGGTGCGCCTGGACAGCGTGGCGCGGGTCGAAGTCGGGCCGCAGGACGAGCGCCGCGTGACACGCTTCAACGGCGAGAACGCAGTGATCATCGGGATCGTCAAGCAGGCCACGGCCAACCCGCTGGACGTCTCGCGCGAGCTGCGCAAGATGATGCCCGAGCTGGTGCGCGAGCTACCCGACGGCATGCACGCCACCATCGCCTACGACCGGTCGATCTTCATCGACCGATCTGTGGAAGCCGTGTACACCACCATCGCCGAGGCGGTGGTGCTGGTGGTGCTGGTGATCTTCCTGTTCCTGCGCACGCCGCGCGCCACCATCATCCCGCTGGTGACCATCCCGGTGTCGCTCATCGGCGCCTTCGCGCTGATGGACCTGCTGGGCTTTTCCATCAACACGCTGACGCTGCTGTCGATGGTGCTCGCGATCGGCCTGGTAGTGGACGACGCCATCGTGGTGCTGGAGAACATCCACCGCCACGTCGAGGGGGGCATGGCGCCGATGGCGGCGGCCGTGCGCGGCATGGGTGAGATCTCCAGCGCGGTCATCGCGATGACGCTCACGCTGGCGGCGGTCTACGCGCCGGTGGCCTTCGCGCCGGGGCGCACCGGTACGCTGTTTGCCGAATTCGCCCTCACCTTGGCGGGTGCGGTGCTGGTGTCGGGCTTCGTCGCGCTGACGCTCACGCCGATGCTGTGCTCGCGGCTGATGCGCCCGCACGAGGCGCATGGCCGACTCTACAACCTGCTCGAGGGGTGGCTGAACGCGCTCAACCGCGGTTACCGAGCCGCCCTGCAGGCGACGCTGAAGTTTCGCCCGCTGGTCGCGCTGGCAGTGCTCGGCGTTGCGGGCATGAGCGTGCTGCTGTTCACCTCGCTGAAGAAGGAGCTGGCGCCGATCGAGGACCGCGGCGTGCTGTTCACCGCTGGCAACGCGCCCGAGGGCTCGACCGTGGACTTCACCAGCCGCTACGCCGGGGAATTCGAGAGGCTGATCAAGGGCATTCCGGAGGTGGAGCACTCCTTCGTCATCGTCGGCTCGCAGGCGGTGACCGAACTGATCTCGTTCTCGCAGCTCAAGCCCTGGGAAACGCGCAACCGCACGCAAATGGACATCGTGCGCGACATTCAGCCGCAGCTCGCCGGCATCGCCGGCGTGCGCGCCTTCGCCAACAACCCGGGCTCCTTCGGCCAGAGCGCGCGCAGCAAACCGGTGGAGTTCGTGATCCAGACCGCCGGCAGCTACCAGCAGCTGGACGAGCACGTCCAGCGCCTGCTCGCCGAGGCCGAGCGCTTCCCCGGCCTGATCAACCTGGACAGCGACCTGCGCCTGGACAAGCCGCAGCTGGAGGTCGAGGTCGACCGCGAGCGCGTGGCCGACGCCGGCGCCGGCGTGCTCACCGTCGGGCGCACGCTGGAGACCCTGCTCGGTGGCCGCCAGGTGACGCGCTTCACGCAGAACGGCGAGCAGTACGACGTCATCGTGCAGGTGGCGCCCGCGGACCGGCGCACGCCCGGCGACCTGGACGCGATCTATGTGCGCGGGCCGACAGGGGCCATGCTGCCGCTGTCCAACCTGGTGCGCACGCGCGAAACTGTGGCGCCCAAGGAGCTGAACCGCTTCAACCAGTTCCGCTCCGCGACCATCACCGGCAACACCGCGCCGGGGACCTCGCTCGGCGAGGGGCTCGCGTTCCTCGAAGCTGCTGCCCAGCGCGTGCTTCCCAAGGACGCGCGCACCGAATTCGCCGGCCAGTCGCGCGAGTTCAAGGACGCGGAGTCCAGTCTGCTGTTCATCTTCGTGCTTGCGCTCGGGTTCATCTTCCTCGTGCTGGCGGCGCAGTTCGAGAGCTTCGTCGACCCGCTCATCATCATGCTGACGGTGCCGCTGTCCATGGCCGGCGCGCTGCTCGCACTGCACCTCACGGGCGGCACGCTGAACATCTACAGCCAGATCGGGCTGGTGTCGCTGATCGGACTGATCAGCAAACACGGTATCCTGATCGTGGAGTTCGCCAACCAGCTGCAGGACCAGGGCCGGGGACTGCGCGAGGCGGTGGTCGAAGCTGCGGTGCGGCGCCTGCGCCCGATCCTGATGACCACCGGTGCCATGGTGGCGGGCGCGGTGCCCCTGGCCATCGCCACAGGCGCGGGCGCCGAGAGCCGGCACGAGATCGGCTGGGTGATCGTGGGCGGCATGACCTTCGGCACGCTGCTCACCCTGTTCGTGGTGCCCAGCGCCTACACACTGTTCGCGCGCGACCGCTCTCGCAACATCGTCCCGGCCGCCGCCTAACGTAGCGAGCTCGGCGTTCGCTGCGGAAGGCTGGCATGACGGCCAGCCACAGGTCTTGGTGGAGGTCGGCTTCCTGCCATCTCGTCGGCAGCTCCAACTGAGCCGGAGCTGGCTCAACCGCCTACACAGTGTCTCCCCGATGCCTATGCAGCAGCTACAAGCAGTGCGAGTCCATGTCGAAGGAGACCTGTTGGAGGTCGGCCAGGCGCCAGGTCGTCGCTCGGCTCACATTTCGCCGTCCCAATAGTCGAGTTCGCCGCCCTTGCGGCTGATGGTGTGGAAGTTCGGTGCGCCCACCAGGTACTTGCCGGAGTCGGGGTATTCGCAGATCTCCATCGGTTCGTTGGTGCCGATCGAGATGTACTTCAGGGGTGCGTCCGAGGTGTTCAGGATGTGGTGCGGGTATTCGGGTCCGGGCGGGATGAAGATCACGTCGCCAGATGTGATGGGCAGCATGTCGCCGGCCACGCGCAGAGTGCCTTTGCCTTCCAGCACGATGAAGATCTCTTCTTCGGCATGGTGGAAGTGGTAGGGGCAGCTGCGTTTGCCCGGCGGCAGCGTGTCCACGCCTGCGGCCAGCTTCCTAGCGGCGGTGCCTTCCGACAGGCGGCCGCCATGGCTTTCGTACACGCTGCCTAGCACGAAGTGCTTCAGCTCGACACCATCGACATTTCGGATCAACCGGGCAGCGAGTTCCTGGGCCTTGTCGCTCATCGCAGAATCCTCCTCTGGGGCTGGGGCGTCGAACGGGTTCTCAGACGGTGGCCAGCGGCTGGCCCAGCGAGCGCAACACGTTGCGCAGGTAAGAGGATAAGTCGTTCAATCGCATATCTTCGTGGCGCTGGGGCCGCATGGGGTGGCCAGGACCATCGGTCGAGGCGTGTGACTGGGGTCACCATGGTCGACCGCGATGCGAGCCACCGCACCCGGCCGCAAAGTCACTCACAAATGTCCGCTTCGCGGCTGTCAGTCAGGGCAGGCGAGTGCCTGGTTTGGGTCGAAATGACTCGTCGGCGAGTGGCAGCTTACGGGTATCGAGCCTTCAACGCCCGCTTTCCGGCGATGAATCCGATTGGTCGGCCGTCGCAGCACGACCCATACCAGCCCATCGACGCGCTCCGAAGCTGCCCGACGACCGGCCCGGATCCTTCAAGTTCCGCATCTACGAAGCTGCCGTTCGTGGCCTTCGGCGGTCGGCCACTTCCAGTCATACGATCGGGCGAGAAGTCGCTACACCAATGACCGGTTTCAAAGTGCAGCCGTCGTAGGCCGACGGCTGCTCGAACGTACCCTTGCCGACGCGGTCGATGAAGCGTGCGGCGACCGCCGCACCGACCCCGTTGGCCAGGGCGAACACCGGATTTGTCAAGGCGCCCATCGCATAGCCCAGCAGGGCCAGGCCCTTGCGCTTGCCGAGGTAGTCGCTGAGCGCCCCGGAAAACACCTTCGAGATCAGTGCGGTCGGTTCGGCCAGCCCCTCGATGATGCCGACCGCCAGCACGCTGACGCCGAGCCTGCCCACCAGGAACAGCGGAAGCAGGCTGTGGACCATCTCGGACGAGATGTCCATCAACATGCTCACGAAACCCAGCACTCACACGCCTGCGGGCATCGAGACCGGAACGATCGACTTCGGCGGCGCCGCTGGGCGCAGGTCACTCATCCGGCGGTCGGCCCAGCACGCCGAACTCCACCGGCGTCTTCGTGTAGAAGACATTGGCCTTCTCCGCTTCGAGCCGCGCGAACAGCGTGTCGCACTGCTGCGGGCTCAGTGCCATCGTCACCTCGACTGGCTGGTCCGCGAGCTCGATGAAGTGCGCCGAGTGCAGTCGCCCATCGCGCCCGATGCCCTGCACACCCACCGCCGTCGTGATGCCGGTGATGCCCAGCGACTTGGCCACCTCCATCAGCCAGACATGCACCTGCTTTCGGCCGTGATGCCGGCCTTCTTCGGTGAAGAACGTGACCTGGAATCCGTGCATGGCTCATCCTCCTGCGAGTTGAGAGTTGCGAAGCAGCGCGACCGTAGCGATGCCGAGCAGCGTCATCGCGATGCTCCCGGCCACATGCACGGCGATGCCGGAAAGCGCCCACATCATCCGCCCGGCCATCAACTGCGCAACGACTTCGGCGGAGAAGGTGGAGAAGGTCGTGAGGCCGCCCAGGAAGCCGGTCACGATCAGCAGACGCCATTCGGGCGGCAGTGACGGGTGGCTGCCGAAGTAGGCCACTGCCACGCCGACGAGATAGCCACCGACGAGGTTGGCCGTCAGGGTGCCGGGCGGGATCGACGGGAACAGCGCATTGAGCTTCGTGCCGAGAAACCAGCGCAACAGGGCCCCGAGCGAGGCGCCGACGCTGATGGCAACGATGGAGAGGGTCACCGGTTTGTCCTTTCAGGTGAGGGCCTGAAACGGACGCGATGCAACCTGACAGAAGAGGTCGAGAACGTCGCGAGTCCGCCCATGAAGCCCGTCACGATCAACAGGCACCATTGAGATGGAAGCGATGGATGGTTCGCGAAGAACGCGACTGCCATGCCGATCAGAAAGCCGCCGAGGAGATTGGCCACCAATGTGCCCGGTGGCACCGACGGGAAAATCGACTTCAGGCGCGAGGCAAGCAGCCACCGCAGCGCGGCGCCGAGGGAGGCGCCGACGCAAATGGCCAGTATCGAAAGGCTCACGGACCGGCCCGCGTGCGGCTAATCAGGAGGGAGCAAGCGTGACGACGCTGTTGCAGCTCGATCCGGAAACGGGGCATGAATGGAAGAACGAGGCGGTACGCATCGACCTCTCGCGCCGTTTCGGAAAGACGCTATCCTCAGCCGAGCAGTTCCAGCGCATGGTGCGATCCGCCAATGATCAAGATCCCAGCCAGAAATGGCAGACCACACTCGAGCGTGAACATGCGTGTGCGCCACGCCCCAAAGAGCTGCGCCGATTGCGCGATCGCGACATAGAGCATCGCCGCTGCTGACAGGGCCAGGGCAGCCGGCAGCGCGGGACGAATCGCCTCGGTCGACCACCATGCCAGCGTGCCACCCAGCACGGTACCGAAACCGGCGCACACCGCCAGGCCCAAAGCAAGCGCGGGCCGACAGCCCGCGCGGACCAGCAGCGTCACGGTGGCGATGCGCCGGGGGACTTCATGGATCGCTACGGCCATGGTCGCCACGGCACCGGGCACGAGGCCCACTGCAAATGCCGCGACGATCAACGCCCCGTCCACAAGGCTGTGCACGAAGTCGCCGACTAACAGCAACTCCGCTCCGTGTACTGACGATGCCCCCGGTTCGACGTGATGGTGAACGGTCTTCGAGCCGCGTGGCCCGGTCGGGCGGTGACTGCACGCGCAAACGCGGTCGAACAGCCCGCTAACCACCAGCGCTGCTACGAACATGCCCAGCAAGGCGGCCAAATTGCCGGTTGCCTCCCACAGATGCGGCAGCAGGTCGAGCAGCACGGCCCCAAGCAGCACACCGATCACAAAGCTGAGCAGGCGCGGGCCGATGGGCGGGGCGCGGCGCCAGTACACCACGAGCGCTGCTGCGATCAGACCGGCGGCGTTGGCCAGCAGACACGCGGCGATGACGGCATCGAGGCCGATGGTCACGATTGGCGTCCCACAGCGCTCGCACGTTCGGTGCGGCAGCGGCTCTGCGTTCGGTTTTGCCACTCCCATGGCCAACTGCTGCGCTGTGCACAAAGTGCGGACTTTGCCATAGATCATTCACCCGAGAGCCTGAACGGATGCGCCGTTCACCTGCACGCCGACCTGGCGTAGGGCATCGTAGAAGGATCGGAATCTCGGCGAATCCCCTGCGGCGGATCCACGTCCTCACCGGAACGCGCGAGGATTGGGCCGACTCGCCAGGTGAGATTGCTCTCACCCGATCCGATGAGTGGCTTCATCCACTTGGGTGAGGTCTGTCTCATCCAAATAGATGAGCCTGCGCACCACCATCGCCAAACGGCGTCACAACTGGAAGGGATTGGCGCGTTACGGGAGCGTCGGGCAAACGCGCGCGTGGAGGTGGACGAGTTCCATTTGGCCGTGCGTCTCGGTCTTTTGGAAGATCTGCCTCAGGTGGCTGCGTACCGTGTTCTGGGAGACGTTCAGCGACTGGGCGATCCTGGGCAACGGCTGCCCCGCCAATACAAGCGCGCTGACCCTTGCCTGCGCCGTGGTTAGCTCGTACTGCCGCGCGAACACGCACGAAGCGGGGTCGTGCCCAGCGTGGCCACCCCGGACTGACAACATCACCAGCCCACGGCGTACGCCCGCCTGGCTCATGAAGACCCGGCCCGCCGCGCGCACCACCACCACAACAGGATGTGCTGGCCGCACGCAGGCCAGTGTCACCACGGCGGGCGAGACGGCAGCGTCTGTGGGTTCGCCCTGGGCCACACGGGCGATCGTCTCCCGCAACAGGCGCTGATCAGCACTGCTCGAGGCGACCAGGCGCGTGCCGTCAAGGCGCAGACCGACGCCCAAGTCAAGCAGGTGCTCGGCCGCCGGATTACGGTAGACCGGCTCTGCGTCCGACGTGACCAGGATCAACGGGTTCGCGTCATGGTCGGATTGCGTCAGCAGAGCGCGTGCAAGGTCGTCGGCCTCCTGCCAGCGCCATTGGCTCCGCAGTGACAGCGTGACGTGGTCCAGCAGCACCTCCAGCTCGGCCTTCTCGCGCGCTTCAAAAGCGCCCTGATCCTCGGCGCGATAGGCCGAAAGGAGGTGAGCTCCGCACCCATGCTTCGCGACGACACCGCACAGACGGTGCAACAGGCCGCGAGGCTGGAGAAAGCCTCGGTAGAAATCGGTGCGACGCAAGTCGTTGTGGCTGATGAGTTCGTCTCCCGTCATCACCCGCCCTGGAGCGTAGTCGTCACTCGACAAGAACCACGGGTTGCGCGCCGAATAGGCGGCCATGCTCCTGCAGAAATCCGCGTCGTCTGGAGATTCATGCACGGCTGAATCCGACCCGGTGGTGAACTCGTGATACCCGAGAGTGACAACACGGGCATCGAGAAACCTGCGCAATCGCTCAAGCACTCCTGGCCATTCGGAGGCACTGACACCCGCCGCATGTATTCCGCGGACGAGCGACTTTTCTCTCGGCGAACACTCGGTACGCAAACCCGTCCTGCCCATTGAGCCACCTCTGTCAGCGCGTGGCATCCACCGCGAATCCCGCTATCGCTTCGATACGCAGGCCAACGCCGCTATGACCGCCCCCAACATCCAGCAAGGATCGCGAGTCTTCCCCCGCCCTCCGTTGCTGTCAATCGGTAACCTGCCTGACGGTAGTCGCCATGACTGTCGCCGAGGGTGCGCTGCCGGCCGCGATCAAGTACCCTATTGAAACTGTGGCCTGGCCCCACCGGAGTAGATGGATCGATGCTTCGAGTAAGACGCGAATACCAGTCATGGGTGGCCAATGAGTCGCTCGAGGACTACGCGTTGCGCTACGCGGCCAGCTCGTACCGACGCTGGACGCCTGGGGTGGTGGCCAACACCGCGATCGGGGGCATTTCCTTCCTCGCCCTCGAAGCCATCGGTGCCAGCATCACGCTGAGTTTCGGATTCCAGAATGCGCTCTTGGCGGTACTGGTCGTGTCGCTACTGATATTCCTCGTGAGCTTGCCCATCGCCTACTGGTGCGCCGTGGCCAATGTGGACATCGACCTGTTGACCCGAGGTGCCGGATTTGGCTACATCGGCTCGACCATCACATCGCTGATCTACGCCTCGTTCACCCTCATCTTCTTTGCCATCGAAACCGCGATCTGGGCGCAGGCACTGCAGCTGGCCTTCGGCCTGAACCTCGTGGTCGGCTACCTCGTGTGTTCCTTGGTGATCATCCCGATCGTCTTCTTCGGTGTCACGTTGATCAACAAGCTGCAGGCCTGGACGCAGCCGATCTGGGTGGTACTCCTGGTGGCGCCATTTGCCTTCATCCTGTTCAAGGATCCCGATCTCGTGCATGCTTGGACCGCGTTCAATGGCCGGGCCGAGGCCGGCGGGGGTTTCAACGTACTCCTCTTCGGCGCAGCTTCTGGTGTGCTCTTTTCGTTGATAGGACAGATTGGCGAACAGGCCGATTACCTGCGCTTCCTTCCCGATCGGAGTCCAGCGAATCGCCGGGCCTGGTGGACTGCCCTGCTGGCGGCCGGGCCGGGGTGGATCGTCATCGGGGCGCTCAAGGTCTGCGCCGGCAGCCTGCTGGCGGTGCTGGCCCTACGCATGGGAAGCACTGCCGCGCAAGCCATTGAGCCGATCCACATGTTCGTTCATGCCTACGATCACATGGTCGGCTCGCCGGCTCTGGCGCTGGCATTGGCCACGGTCTTCGTCACGGTCTCACAGATCAAGATTAACGTCACCAATGCCTACAGCGGATCGCTGGCTTGGTCGAACTGCTTCGTACGGCTGGCGCACTACCACCCTGGACGGGTGGTCTGGCTGGTGTTCAATGTGGTGATCGCACTGCTGCTATCGCTGCTGGGCATCTTCGAAACCCTGCAAGCCGTGCTGTCGGTGTATTCGACGGTCGCGATCGCCTGGATCGGGGCACTCGTGGCAGATCTGCTGGTGCTCAAGCGCACCGGGATCAGTCCGCCGTATATCGAGTTCAAGCGTGCGCACCTGTACAACTTCAACCCGGTAGGCTGTGGCGCAACCTTGATCGCGTCGGCCGTCGCGATCCTGGCCTATGCGGGTGTTCTGGGCGTGCTGGCCCAGGCATTCTTTGGTTTCATCGCCTTGGCTGTCGCGTTCATGTCGGCAATTGCCATCGCCTACGCCACTGGCGGCCGCTACTACATCGCGCGGGCCGACCAGCACTATCGGGCCAAGTCTCCAGACACACTGGTTGAATGCTGCATTTGCGAGCGCCAGTACGAGGCGCCGGACATGGCGCATTGCCCCTTTTACCGCGGTCCCATATGCTCCTTGTGCTGCGGCCTGGAACTGCACTGTCATGACTTCTGCAAGCGACCCGCGACGCCGCAAGGCGCGGCAGTAGAGCTCGACCTGGCGGGACTGCACTTCAGACCGCATGTGCTGCGCCGCGTCGGCCGCTTCCTGGGGTTGATGAGCGTCGCAGCCGCGCTCTTGGGGGCAGCATTCCTGTTGACCTACCGCTTCATGGACCTGCACGATGTGGCGGTGGACTCGAGTGTAGTCAACGTGATGGTGCGCCTGTATGTCGCGACGCTGGTGCTGGCATCGCTGGGGATCTGGTGGATCGTGCTGTCGCACGAGAGCCAGGAGCAATCGGAGCGCGAGTTGTTGGGGTCGATGCGACACTTGGAACAAACACGCAGGACCCTCGTCGAATCCGAGAAGCTGGCCTCGCTGGGTGGATTGGTGGCCCGGGTGGCCCATGAAATCAACACACCGGTCGGGATCGCCGTCAGCTCGGCTTCGTACCTGAGCGACCGAACCGAGGCCGCACAAGCCTTGGTGCAAGTGGGTCGCTTCGACGCCGTGGCGCAGGAGAAGTACTTGCGCGACGCGCGCGAGTCGGCCCGGCTGCTGCTATCCAACGCCCGGCGTGTGGCCCAGCTTGTGCTGAATTTCAAGCAGCTCGCGGTGGACCGAATCACCGAAGCAAGGCATCGCTTCGATCTGAGAGAGCACCTTGAGGAGACCATTCGGGACCTGCAGCCCAAGCTGGGCGAGTCGCGGGTCGAGATAAGCGTCGAAGTCGCGTCCAGCATTCAGATGGACAGCTACCCGGTCGCGCTGGCGCAGGTGGTGACCAACCTAGCGATCAACTCCTTGCAGCACGCGTTCGAGCCAGACAGCCGCGGACAGATCGTCGTTCGAGCCGCGCTGTGCGATGACGACGAAGTCCGCATCGAGTACAGCGACGACGGCCGTGGTATCGAACCTGCGCTGCTGGGCAGGGTTTTCGAGCCCTTTTTCACCACCCGCCGAATGATCGGCGGCAGCGGCCTCGGCCTGTACATCGTCAACCAGATCGTGACGCGCCAGCTCGATGGCTCGATCGTCCTAGAGGGCAACGCCGAACGTGGCGTACGCTTCGTGATGCATTTTCCCAGGGTGGTCCGGCATGCACCGAACGTCGGTCACCTGCTGGCCGCCTTGCCGAGGACACCCATCGATGAACCCTGAATTCCAAGCCGCGGCCCTTGCGGCGTGCTGGAGGGTCTTGCTGGTCGACGACGAGCCCGCCGTCCACGAGGTTTCGAACCTGATCCTGTCCGGCCTGAGCTTCGAGGGCCGTGACGTCGAACTGCTCAGCGCCAGCTCTGCCGCTCAGGCGCGCGAAATCCTGGCGCAGCACCGCGACGTGGCGCTGATCCTGCTCGACGTCGTGATGGAGACCGACGATGCCGGCATCGCGCTGGTGCAGCATGTTCGCGAGCAGCTCCGCGACAGCGACGTTCAGATTGTGCTGCGCACCGGTCAGCCGGGCATGGCGCCCGAGCGCGACGTGGTGCTGCGCTACGAGATCAACGGCTACTTCCTGAAGACCGACATCACGTCGCAGCGTCTGCACTCGATCGTCATTTCAGCGCTCAGAAGTTATCGCCATGCGCGTTCGCTGCGTGTTGGCCGAGAACGAGAAGTCCAGTCTGCGATACCGCAGGGGCTCGGCCCAGGGCGAAGCCTCTTGGCGATGGAACTGGCGCGGATGCATGCAGGCGAGTCGGTCCTGATGCAGGCGCAGCCCGAGGTCGCGATGGCCTCGAACCAGGTCACCGGCATCGAGCTGGTGCCGCAGTGGAAGACGTCGCTGGGCCTGCTGCCGGCCGGGCGCGTCGGCGACGCACTGGCCGAGGGCCCTGCACGAACCCGCATCGCCCTGTGGCTGCTCGAACAGGCCTGCTACTGGGCGCGATCATGGCGCGCCAGTCTCGGTGCACCCGTCACGGTGTCGGTACCGCTGGTCGCGCAAAGCCTGGGCGACTGCGCTGCGCTTGAGGCCATCATGCGCACGGTTCGCGACAGCGGCCTGGCGCCTGGCGCGCTGGACCTGCTCATCGATGAAGCGACCTTGCTCAGCGGCGATGCCGACCTGCGGGCCTCCGTGGCGGCGCTGCGCTCGCTCGGTGCGACATTCACGCTGACCGATTTCGGCGCGCAGACGATCTCGCTGCAGCAACTGAGCCGCCTGGTTCCCGACCGGCTGAAGATTCACCGCATCTTCGTGCGTGAGGTGGCTGTCGATCCAGAGCGGATGGCGATGGCGCGCTCGTTGATTGCGTTGGCGCAGACGTGGAACATCTTGACCATTGCAGATGGCATCTCATCCGACAGCGACTCGCAGTTCTTCAAGTGGGAAGGCTGCGATCTGGGTCAAGGCGATGCACTGGCTCCCGCTTGCGCGCCTGCCGACGTGCACGAGTTCCTGATGAACGGCCGCAAGGCATCCCACTGAAGCAAAGACGAGCCGCCGATCAACCGGGCACCGCCTGACCACCCCCGAAGCTGCCTTGCACCGGCGCGACCCCGCCCAACGAAACGCGGATCGCGCAGTACTTGAACTCTGGGATCTTCGCGAACGGGTCAAGCGCCGCGTTGGTCAGCCGGTTGATCGCTGCTTCGTAGTAGCAGAACGGCACGAACACGGTGCCACGCGGCGAGCCGTCGTCGGCGCGCGCGTACAGCACGACCTCGCCGCGGCGTGACGCGATCGTCACCACATCGCCCGGTCGTCCGCCCATCGCGGCCAGGTCGAGCGGGTGCACCAGAGCCACCGGGTCCGGCTCGAGCGCATCGAGCGTGGCCGCGCGCCGGGTCATGCTGCCGGTGTGCCAGTGCTCGAGTTGGCGGCCCGTGATCAGCACCATCGGGTACTCTGCATCGGGCCGCTCGTCGGCCGGGATGATGTCTGCCGGCACGAAGCGCGCGCGCCCACCTTCTCGCGGGAAGCCGGCGGTGAAGACCACCGGGTCGCCGGGGTCGCCCTCGCTCTGGCACGGGTAGGTGACGGCATGCTCGCGTTCGAGCCTCTCCCAGGTGATCCCGCCGATGCTGGGCATCGTGTGGCGCATCTCGTCGAACACCTCAGAGACGTGGCCGTACCGCCAGTCAAGGCCGAGGCGAAGCGCAATCTGCTGGATGATCCACAGATCCTGTCTCGCATCTCCAGGCGGGTTGATGGCCTGGCGACCGATCTGCACCAACCGGTCGGTGTTGGTGAAACTGCCGGTCTTCTCGGGGAATGCGCTGGCCGGCAGCACTACGTCGGCAAGGTAGGCGGTTTCGGTCAGGAAGATGTCCTGCACGACCAGGTGTTCGAGCGCGGCGAGCGCTTCGCGTGCGCGGTTGGCGTCGGGGTCCGACATCGCCGGGTTCTCGCCCATCACGTACATGCCGCGGATGCCGCCGGTCTTGATGGCGTGCAGGACCTCGACCACGGTCAGGCCGGGCTCAGCGTCGAGCGTGCCGGCCGGCAGCTTCCAGGCGCGCTCGAAGCTCGCGCGCACCGCCGGCTGCGACACGTGCTGGTAGTCGGGCAGCATCATCGGGATCAGTCCCGCATCCGACGCGCCCTGCACGTTGTTCTGGCCGCGCAGCGGGTGCAGCCCAGTGCCGGGGCGGCCGATCTGACCGGTCATCAGCGACAGAGCGATCAGGCAGCGCGCGTTGTCGGTGCCGTGCACGTGCTGCGAAATGCCCATGCCCCACAGGATCATCGAGGCCTTCGAGGTGGCGAACAGCCGCGCCACCTGGCGGATTGAATCGGCGTCGATGCCGCAAATCGGCGCCATTGCCTCCGGCCCGTAGCCTTCGACGTTCTGGCGCAGTTCGTCGTAGCCGATGGTGCGGCTGGCGATGAACTCTTCGTTCACCAGGCCTTCGGTCACGATCACGTTCATCATCGCGTTCAGCAGAGCGACGTCGGTGTCGGGCTTGAACTGCACGAAGCGGTGCGCGATGCGCACGAGATCGGAGCGTCGCGGATCGCAGACGATCAGCTGGGTGCCATTGCGCACGGCGTTCTTGATCCAGGTCGCCGCGACCGGGTGGTTGACCGCCGGGTTGGCCCCTATGAGCAGCACCACCTCGGCCTTCATCACATCCATCACCGGGTTCGACACCGCGCCCGAGCCGATGCCTTCGAGCAGCGCCACCACCGACGACGCATGGCACAACCGCGTGCAATGGTCGACGTTGTTGCTGCCGAAGCCGGTGCGCACCAGCTTCTGGAACAGGTAGGCCTCTTCGTTGCTGCCTTTGGCCGAGCCGAACCCGGCGAGCGCCTTGCAGCCGTGGGCGTCGCGGATCTGCATGAGCCTGCCAGCGGCCAGGTCGAGAGCTTCTTCCCAGGTGGCTTCGCGGAACACGTCCATCGCATGGTCCGGGTCCATCACGAAGTTGCCGGTCTTCGGCACGTCGGTGCGCCGGATCAGCGGCACTGTGAGGCGGTGCGGGTGGTGCGCGTAGTCGAAGCCGTAGCGGCCCTTGACGCACAGCCGTCCTCGGTTGGCCGGGCCGTCGCGACCTTCGACGAACAGGATCTTGCTGTCCTTGACGTGGTAGGTCAGCTGGCAGCCGACACCACAGTATGGGCACAACGATGCGACCTGCCTGTCGGGCACCGTGAGCGCCACTGCGCGCGCCGGCATCAAGGCGCCGGTCGGACAGGCCTGCACGCATTCGCCGCAGGCGACACAGCTCGATGCGCCCATTGCGTCGTCCATGTCGAACACGATCTTCGCCCGCTCGCCGCGGAACGCCAGGCCGATCACGTCGTTGACCTGTTCGTCGCGGCAGGCGCGCAGGCAGCGGGTGCATTGGATGCAGGCGTCGAGGTTGACCGCGATCGCGGGGTGCGATAGGTCCTGCGCGACCTTCGCACGCACTTCGAAGCGCGGCTTGCCGACGCCGAGCTTGCGTGCCCAGTCGTCGAGTTCGTTGTGCCGCGTGTAGGCCGTCTCGGGCATGTCGGCGAGCAGCAACTCGAGCACCAGCTTCTGCGACTTCAGCACCCGTTCACTGTCGGTCGTCACCTTCATGCCGGCGGTCGGTGCGCGGCAGCAGGACGGCGCCAGCACGCGCTCGCCGGCGATCTCGACCATGCACGAGCGGCAGTTGCCGACGGCGTCCAGCCCCGGCTTGTAGCAAAGGTGCGGAATCGCCACGCCTTCGCGCTGCGCGATCTCGATCAGGGTCTCGCTCGCCCGGGCCAACACCTCGCGGCCGTCGAGCTCGAAGGTGACAAACGGCGCTTGCAGGCCGTCCGCTTTGTCCCGCGTGATCGCGTTCATAACCGTGTTCTCGGCGTCAAGCCAGCTCGTGCGGAAAGTACTTCATCACGCAGTCGACCGGGTTCGGTGCCGCCTGACCGAGCCCGCAGATCGAAGCGTCGCGCATGACGGCCGACAGGTCGGCCAGCAGTTCGAGATCCCAGTGCGGCTTGTCGATCAGTGCCGAGGCCTTGGCGGTGCCGATGCGGCACGGTGTGCACTGGCCGCAGGACTCGTGCTTGAAGAAGCGCATCATGTTGCGCGCCGCGCCGACGGCGGTGTCGTGGTCCGACAGCACGATCACCGCCGCCGAACCGATGAAACAGCCATAGGGCTGCAGGGTGTCGAAGTCGAGCGGGATGTCGTTCATCGTCGCCGGCAGGATACCGCCCGAGGCGCCACCCGGCAGGTAGGCGTAGAACGCGTGGCCATCCTGCATGCCCCCGCAATGGTCGTCGATCAGCTCCTGGATCGTGATGCCTGCAGGTGCGAGTTTGACGCCCGGGTCCCTCACCCGGCCCGAGACAGAAAAGGAACGCAAGCCCCTGCGGCCGTTTCGGCCGTGCGAAGCGAACCACTCGCCCCCCTTCTCGACCAACTCGCGCACCCAGTACAGGGTCTCGAAGTTGTGCTCCAGCGTCGGCCGGCCGAACAGGCCCACCTGCGCCACGTAGGGTGGGCGCAAGCGCGGCAAGCCGCGCTTGCCCTCGATGGACTCGATCATCGCCGACTCCTCGCCGCAGATATAGGCGCCAGCGCCGCGGCGCAGCACGATCTCGGGCATCACGGCGACGGGCGGGTGCGCGCGCAGCGTCTCGAGCTCGGCCTCCAGCAGCGCGCGGCAGCCGTGATACTCGTCGCGCAGGTAGATGTAGATGCGCGCGATGTCCACCGCCCAGGCCGCGATCAGCATGCCCTCGAGAAAGCGGTGCGGGTCGCGTTCGAGCAACACGCGGTCCTTGAAAGTGCCGGGCTCACCCTCGTCGATGTTCACCGCCATCAGGCGCGGCGCCGCTTCGGCGCGCACGATGCGCCACTTGCGGCCGGTCGGAAACCCCGCGCCACCGAGGCCGCGCAGGCCCGAATGCTCCAGCGTGGCGATGACCGATTCGACGTCGCGTGTGCCCGCGTTGCAGGCCTTCAGCAGTGCATATCCACCTGTGGCCTGGTAGGCGGCGAAGTCGATGTGGCCTTCGGGCAGGTGACGCGTTGCGCTCGCCTTCGTCTTTGCGACGACCGCCTCGCATCTCGCGTTGGGCACGGCGTGTCGCCCCACGACCACCGCCGGCGCTTGCTCGCAGCGGCCGATGCAGGGTGCGGCGATCACGCGCACGTCCTTGGCAAGCAACTGTGGCAAACGTGCAAGCAGGTCACGTGCACCCGCCATCTCGCACGACAGGCCGTCGCAGACGCGTACCGTCAAAGCGGGTGGAGCAGTCTCGCCTTCTCTGACGATGTCGAAGTGGTGATAAAAACTCGCGACCTCGTAGACCTCGGTCTGCGCCAACCGCATTTCGTGCGCCAACGCGGCGAGGTGCGCCAAAGACAGGTGGCCGACGTTATCCTGAATCTTGTGCAGGTGCTCGATCAAAAGGTCGCGCCGGCGCGGTTCGGCGCCGAGCAGGCGCTGCACTTCTTCGAGCGCCTGGGCATCGACTTGCCGGCCTTTCGGCGCCTCGCGTTTGCGCTGCTTCGAGACCTCGACCTTCAACGTTGCGAGGGAAAACGTTTGGCTGCTCATGCTGAGGTTGGGGTCGCAGGCTGGGTGCGAACCGGCGGCGGTCGGGTCGGGGTCGCATCGCGGGCCTTGTGCGTTTTACAGCCACGCCATGGGCGCGGCAGCCGAGCTGGATCTTGCGGCGCCGAACTGGCAGCTACCGAAGCCTGCACCAAGTGCCCGGCTTTCGCGCCATTGGTCCTGCCCCCAATTTCGGCGAGCGAACCACAGAGCCGCTCAATGCGCATGCGTACAACCGAGCCCGCAGGCCGTGCGCCACGGTACGCGCCCATTTCCGGGCGAATGGCTCGCAGCGCGCCGCGGCTGATCACCTCGAGCGAGGAACGGGGCCGAGAGCGTCCTCTCGGATGCCGCACCGCAGACTGGGCAAGGCTGTGGCGTTCGGGACTCGGTCATCGGTCGGCATTCCCGGAAGTCGCCACAGCTTGCGCAATGGTAGTCATACATCGGCATTGTCGCGGGTCCTATTTGGTCGACTCAGCTTCGCCAGACGACTCGGAACCCACCTGTCTCGGTGGCGCCGTTCGATCGCGGTGACCGCGATCTGCGATCGTTCCGGAGTCAGTCGGCTGTGCGAGGGTGGCAAGGCGGCTACTTCATCAGCCCGTCGAGCAGCAGATAGCCAGGGAGCCAGCCGGTCAACACGCCTTCGGCGACGGCGACCATACCTGCAAGCTTGGCAATGGGCTTCTTGGCGACCAGAAGAAGAAAGAACAGGAACCACAGCACGCCCCATGCAGCCCAGCAAAGGCCGAACCAGGTGCCCCATGTGGTGGTCGCGCCGCTCAGTGTCTGGATCGTGACCGGCACTGCGGTGATTGCGACAAACAGGGAGAACCAGCCCAATCCGCGCCCGTCAGCCCCGTTGTACCGATTCATCGCCACCCAGAAGTAGGTGAAGGTGAACATCAACGTCAACGCGGCGGCCTTGATCGAAGCGGCGTCGGAGCCCGGCCCAAACGCGAGGTAGAGTGACGCCAGCAGCGTGATGCCGCCCACGAAGATGTCGATGACAGCAATCTCGTTGTCGCCGATGCGTCCGAGCAGCCAAAGCCCGTTCAGACACAACACGGCGCCAACGTAAAACAAGACCAGTCCCAGCATGGTGCGTTCTCCTCAATCGTGTAGCGAGCCAGTGCAGGCTCTCCCGGCCTCGCCGTACCGGACACAGCCTGCGCGTACTTGACGAGCCTTGAACACCGCCGCGGCGTGAGCCGCTGCGGCATCGGCATCAGTTCGGTGAGCGGGGCACTTGCATGCCCTGCTTCACCTGGTGCGGCTTTCCGCTCGCCGACGGTCGAATATCGAAATCGAAGATCGACCGGGGGATGTAGATCGTGGAGCACGCGTTCGGGATATCCACCACGCCGGACAGACGTCCCTCGACCGGCGCCGTCCCGAGAATCATGTAGGCCTGGATGTCCGTGTAGCCGAACTTCATCAGGTAGTCGATGGCGTGATTGCAGGCGTTCTGGTAGGCCAGCCACGAGTCGAGGTAGTGCTGCTTGCCCTTGCTGTCCACCGAGACGCCGGAGAAAGCGATCCACTCGGAATACTGCGGATCACGCAGCCCGGGCATGAAGATGGCGTTCTCGCGCACGCCGTATTTCTCCATCCCGCCCTTGATCACGTCGACGCGCAGATCCATGAATCCGCCCATCTCGATCGCGCCGCAGAACGTGATCTCGCCGTCGCCCTGCGAGAAGTGCAGGTCGCCGAACGAAAGGTTGGCCCCGGAGACGAAGACCGGATAGAAGACCCGACTCCCCGCCGTCAGGTTCTTGATGTCCTGGTTGCCGCCGTTCTCGCGCGGCGGGGCAGTCCGTGCCGCCTCCTTGGCGACGCGCTCGAAGTCGGCACCCTTGAGCGAACCCAGGATTGCACTGTCGGGTAGCGGCGGCAGGGCCAGCGGCGGCACACGGTACGGGTCGGTTGCGATCAGTGCGGTTTCGCGCTTCGTCCACCTCGCCAATAGTTCGGCGGATGGCGCGGTGCCCATCAGGCCTGGGTGGTGGATGCCCACGTAGGAGCACTCCGGAATATGGCGCGACGTGGCAACGTCGCCATTGAAGTCCCAGATCACCTTGTAGGCATCCGGAAAGCGCTCGGTGAGGAAGCCGCCACCGTTCTTGTTGGCGAACACGCCCGTGTAGCCCCAACCCATGCCCGAGAAGGGCCCGGAGTCTTCCTGATCACAGGAGTCAATCTCGAGGATGTCGACAATCAGCAGGTCGCCTGGCTCCGCCCCCTCGACTCGGAAGGGACCGGACAGAACGTGCACGCCTGCGAGCGGGGCATTGCGGATGTCGTCCGCAGAGTCATCGTTCTTGATGGCGCCGTCGAACCATTCACGGCAATCCGCGCGGAAGACCTCGCCCGGCTTCACGGTCACGTTCGCCGGAATGTCAGGGTGCCACCGGTTGTGGCCGACGTGCTTCTGGTTGGTGAACTTCTTACTGTTGTCCAGCGGGAACAGATTCTTGGGCATATCAAGACCTCTCATTCGTTGGTTGCATGACGCTGTGAAAAGGGTGAAGCACTGTGTGTTGGTTGACCGATACCTGCTCCTTCCATGAGTTAGGTTGGCGCCTGCTGAGCACAGCGCCGCTCCGCAGTCCTCGGGAACGCACTTGACGGCGATGCCAGCTGTGTTGTCATGGTCGTGGCAGGCCGCGCAGCTTGGGGGTGAGCGGGATGGTTCGCCTCGGGGCGCCGGTTGCAGGCAGCGAGGTAACGACTTCCGGTTCGTAGCGGCTCTTGTCCGCGCGATCCATCGCAGCCGTCCACGCAGATCGGGAGGCGGACCTGAACATTGGCGCCGAGAACACTCTTCTTGCTTGGCTCCCGCACGTCCCACAAGGCACTGACTCAGGCGCCGTTCCGAGCGGCAGGTTCTTGTCGAACAGACCGTCCCGATCGCACCGATACTCATAGATGGCCACCGCACTGCTCCTTCTCGGTTAGCGGCGTTGCAGTGGGAGGCGATCCCGAACAACGCCAAGTCCGCCACCCGTTGGCTCGGATGACAGTGCATATGCTGAGAGAGAGTCGAGACCTGCGAATCCCGAGGCGCGATGAACACAGATCATCGAAACGGGTGAGGTGCGACTCACCCGAGCAGGTGAGCATCAATCTGGCCGGCTTGGCATGTAGTCTGGAATCGGCGCCTCCGGGCCTGATCCATGTGCAGCCGGAGGATCGGACGATCCTGGGCCAGACCAATTCGTTGAGAGTCGCGTTGATGCGCACGAACTCGACTGCGTGCACTGACAACCCGCCTGAGGACTGGCGGTCTGCTTCCGGGCAACGATCCGAAGACCTCGTAGGTCAGGTCCGGGTCGGGCAGCGCCCGTTCGCGACTTTCAGATGCAGTCGTTCGCCCGTGGACCTATCGCGGTCGTCGGTCGGCACGCGCGAACGACTGCGTCCGCCAACTTCGATTTGCTCGACGCCTTCGGCGAAGGTCAAGTTCCAAGGTAGACCGGTCGCTCGCTGAGAAAACCGCCGCCGGCTCCTATGGGTCGGTACATGCCCGACCCTGTACCGGGTTCACCGCCGCAGACCAGCCGTTGGAGGTGGGGCGCCTGGAAGGAGCCCGCTGTCACCGGGTGCAACCGACCCATACCGGCCCGACGGCGTGGCCGGCCACGCGCTGGTTCGACGCGAAACACTCCAGCAACTGCCCGGTGACGCGCACGTCGATCTTGGCGCCGACGAGCCGGTGCGGCACGCTGTAGTAGTGGCCCTCGAACTCGACGTGGTAGTCGATGTGGACCTTGGCAGTCTTCCAGCGGCTGACGACATAACGCTGGAGCGACATGGGCCGCAGCGCCGGCGCGTCGAGCGACTCGAAGGCGCTGCGACGGCAGCCGGGCAGCTTCTTGAAGGGCCGGTTGTTGAGATCGGCGAGCAACTCGGCGATGGCCCTGTTCAGCTCGGCCAGGCTGAAGAAGCGGCGGTTGCGCAGCCGGGCCAGGATCCACCTCTGTACCAGCAAAACCGAGCCCTCGACCTTGGGCTTGTCGCGCGGGTGCGCCGGGCGCGCTGCCAGCACCGCGCAGCCGTAGTGACGAGCAAATTCCTCGTAGGTACGGTTGGGTTCGGGGTCGTAGCGATCGGGGGTCTTGATGAGCGAGCGGGTCTGGTCGGGCACGATCAGGCGTGGCACGCCGCCGATGAACTCCAGCGCCTGCACCTGCGCGCCGATCCAGTCGGCAGTGGTCTGGCGCGGCGTGGCGCAGGCATAGGTGTAGCTCGATGCCCCGAGCGTGGCCACGAAGATCTGGGCCTGGGTGATCTGGCCGGTGGCGGCGTCGACGATGGGCACGGTGGAGCTGGCGTAGTCGACGAACAGCTTCTCGCCGGCGATGTGGATCTGGCGCATCGAGCGTTGCTGGCGCAGCGCGAACTCGCGTTACTTGATGCAGAAACTCGTGTACTTGTAGGCCAGCGGATTACCGGTGGCGTACTCCTCCCACAGCAGCATCAGGGTGACGCCGGGACGCTTGATCTCCTGGTGCACGACGCTGAGGTCGGGGGCGAGTTGGTGGCTGCCGCGGGGCAGCGCCGGGCGGTACAGCCGGGCCTCCAGGTCTTCGTCGCTGAGGGTCTGGGCGGTGTCCCAGTCGACGCCGGCCACACGGGCCAGGGTGACCTACTTGCCCACCACGCTCTTGGAGATCTTGAGCGCGCGGCCCACCTCGCTGTAGCTCAGCCCGGCCTGCAGGTGCAGGCGCAATGTCTCTCGGATTTGTCGCATCGTGACTCTGTTGGTTGGCATCGGCTCGGACAGCAAAAGAGCCGTGAGCCTGAGGCCGTTCAGAAAATCACTTGCGCGCCTCCCCCGTCGTCCACGATCCCGCTGAAACGGCGTCCACGATCAGCCTGAAATGCCGTCCACGATGGGCTGAAATACGCACCTGAAGTGAAATCGGTCCCGCCCGCCAGATTTCGCCTCGTACATGCAATCGTCTGCCTCCTCGATCAACGAGGTCAGACTCGTGCGCCTTTCGTGATCCAGTGCGGCACCCATCGAGAACGTGAGCATATGGGGCCTAGGCAGGCCGGGGATGACCTGAGCCGCGAACGCCGAACGGATGCGACTAAAGAGCGCGTCGACATCCTCCAGAAGGACTCCCGGGGCGACAAGGAGCCATTCCTCGCCGCCATAACGCCCGATCCGGTCCTGGGCACGCAACGCGGCGCTGGCCGCCTGGGCAAACGCCTGGAGGACCAGATCTCCCACCGCGTGGCCATACGAATCATTGACGCGTTTGAAGTGGTCCAGATCGATCATGGCCACGAGTAGAGGAGTCTTCAGACGCCGGCAGTGGTCCCACTGCGCCTCAGCAATGGCCCGTATCGAGCGTCGGTTGGGCGTGCCAGTGAGCTCGTCGCGCATCGCCAAGGCGGCCAGACTTCGGCGCTCGCGCGCGACTGTCACCAAGGCGAAGCCGCCGATGAGTAGTACCACAAGCGCCAGTCCAAACGCCAGCATCAGGCGTTCCTGGCGGACTCTGGCGGCTTCCAACTGCAACCTTGTCGACTCGTTGCGCAGCAGCAGACTCGAGTTCTCTGCCTCTCGTTGCGCCGCCTCGTGGGTGGCCTGCAATCGAAGCATCAGCCTTGACGACTCTTCCTGGCGTGCGGTGGCCTCAAGCTCTACGCTCCTCGACAGTTCCGCATAGGCTTCTGAATAGCGTTGCCTTGCCGCGTAGGCCTCGCCGATCGTCCGAGCAAGGCGGGCGCTCTCACGTGTTGCCGTCCTTTCTGTGTCTAGCGACTTGGCTCTGTCGATTTCTCTCTGTGCCTCCTCCCAGTTCGTCGCCGCAAGTGCGGCGATCGTGACTGCATAGGTAGACGGAATTCTCTGCATCAGCGTGTGCTGCTCGTAGGCACGTCGTGCCGCGCGTGCCAGGGAGACGGCCTTCGCGAACTGTCTGCGCTGAAGCGCAATACCAGCGAGGTCAACCGAAGCGACTGCAACGCCAACCTCGTCGGCGATGGCATCGCTGAGCGAGCGCGCCCGCTCAAAGTGCCGCTCCCTCTCGAGGAGCGCGTCGCGTCCGAGGGTCTTACCCGACTCCCATTCGATGATGCTGCGCAGGTACCGCGCAGGACGATCGCCGAGGGCATCTTCCGCCTGCCGGAAGTAGCGGTACGCGGTCCGCCTGGCCGATGCGCCGGCGGACGTCCCCCGGGCCAACAATCCCATTTGCAGATATGCCGAAGCGGTCAGTTCGCGGTCTTCCAACGACTTTGCGCACGCCAAGGCTTGTTCTGCGACCCTCCATGCCTCATCGACCATAGCAGTCTCGGACTCAACCCATGCGCGCAACATCTTGACCTCGCACGACAGGCGCAAGGATCCCGCGTCGGCAGTCTCGCCTGCCAATCTGCGCACCGGCTCAGGGAGCGAGTCGATGTTTCCTGTCAGGGTCGACAACTGCAGCCGCTGCAGCCGCACAGCCATTCCGTACAAGGGTGAGGCTGTGGGCAACGCCCTCAACTGCTCCTCCGCAGCCTTCAGCGCATGATCCATCGCAACCGGCTGTTCCAGCAGTCCCCGGATGCGTGCCTCCAGAAGATGCCCCCAAAACAAGGTTTCAGCATCCTTGGCCTCCCTCTTGTCGCGCAGAACTCCAGCGAGTGTCCCCGCAGGGTCGTCCTGGGCGGCGGCAAATCTGTGCACGCTGGCTTCCAGTGCCCGCATCGAGTCGGTCTTGATGCCCTGTCCCGTTGCCAACGAACTGGTTGCAATGACCGCCACTGCACCCAGGCAGAACAAGGCCGCCGTCAGGCGCTGCGTGGAGGAGCGAGGCATCGCGGGAGGCGCATAGAAGGTGCAGGCACCACGGCTCTTTCGGCACATCAGTAGCGAACTGCATGCCGGCAGGCATCCACGCCACGAGGGCTGAACTGCTTGTGGTAACTTTCACACACAAGTCTGTGCAGCGATCCCATCGGCAACCTGTTGGCGCTGGTGTAGATCCGCTTCTATTCGCTGGTGAGGTGGCGGTTTGTGATGACCGAACCGGTACGATGAAGTGCAGATGGCCCCGCGTGGGGCCATCTGGTTGTTGATGGTGGAACGGCCGTTATGTCAGTTCAGAACGGCTCGTCGGGATCGAACTCGGGCGGGGGCCCATCAGGCACGAGCTGCTTGCGCCACGCCTGCTGCACCTGTGGTCCATACGCGTCCCACAGCGCTTGGCGAAGCGCCTGCAGACACTCGAAGACCGCCAAGGCTTGCTCGGGCGTCCAGTGCCGCGGTATGAGTGGCGCCGCCGCCGACAAAGGCTGCGCGCTCATCGAAGGGCCTTGCGCGAGCGCGAGCCGGGGGTCTTGGCCGCTCGCTCGGCCTTGCGCAGCGCTTCGCGCTCGTCGGCCTCCTTGGCGCGGTAAGAGTCGCCGTCGATGCGAACCACCTCGGCGCGGTGCATCAGCCGGTCGATCAGCGAGACCACGCAGGCCGCGTTGGGGAAGACCTCGCCCCATTCGGCGAAGGCTCGGTTGGTCGTCACCACCGTGCTCTTGTGCTGGTAGCGTCGGCTGACCAACTCGAACAGCAGGTCGGCGTGCCGGTTCGAGTACGACAAGTAGCCCACCTCGTCGATGACCAACAAGTCGGGTGCAGCGTACTGGCGCAGCTTCCTGCGCAGGCTTGAATCGCTGTCCAGCGCGGCCAATTCGCCCAGCAGGTTGCCCGCCGTGTGAAGTTGGACTTGACCCTGTTGCACGGACGGGTAGGGACTTGATTCTCAAGTCGGTTCGATGAGCTCAGGCGCAGGGATATCCACCGGCGGCGTGGCGCCTGCCACGCAAGCGCCGACGGTGGGTATCCCGTGTTCACCGCGCGATGGTGGTGTGCGGATCTTGTCGTCGTGTTTCCTTTCGAAGTTGGCCGGCGAGGTCTGCCCCAGGGCGCTGTGCCGGCGGCGTGGGTTGTACCAACCCTCGATGTAGGTGAACAGCGCCAGCCTGGCCTCGGTCTTGGTCGGCCAGCTGCGCCGGTCGATGAGCTCGCACTCCAGCGTGGCGAAGAAGCTCTCGGCCATGGCGTTGTCGTAGGCGTCACCCACGGTGCCCATCGATGGCCGCACGCGCATCTTCCTGCAACGTTCGCCGAAGGCCACACTCGTGTACTGGCTGCCCTGGACGCCCTTCTGTTTGTCAAGCTATTCGACGGCCGCGAGTGTGGGAGCTGCCATGGTTAGCTCAGCGAACTCAGCGCCGACGTGCGGTGGTGGAGCGAATCGGAAGGCAAATGCGCTAACAGGACGCGAACCGGCCCCTGCGGTACGCCTGCCGCCGTTCTCCGCGGGCGGCGTTGATCACGGCGCCAAGATCGCTGCGCTGCTTGATCAGTTTGACCCCCGCCTGGGCTACGCCCACAGCTCTGCTGCGGGCCCTGGACGGGCCCTTCCCTGGGGCAAGCCCCAGACCCCGCGGCCTAGGGCCGCAACTGGTCCGCCCTCAGGCTGCGATGCGAGTCTGGGCGATCTCCAGACTTCGCCGGCGGATCAAAGTGTAGACCTCACGGGCGATGTAGCGCTTGAGGCATCGGATCGCCTCGAGCTTCGAGTGTCCCTCGGCGATTCGCCGAGCGACATAGACCTGGGATCGGGCGTCGGTTCGCAGCCGGCCGATCGCGATGATGTGTTGCGCACTGTTGGCCGCTCGATCGCCGCCGCGATTCAGGCGATGCCGTGTCACCTTGCCCGAGGAGGCGGGTACCGGGGCTGACGCCGCACAGGGCGGCGAAGCTGGCCTCTGAGCGGATGCGGTCCGAGTTGTCACCGGCCGTTAGCAGGAGTTGCGCTGCGGACTCCTTGCCGATCGAATTGCGCGCGACCAACGCTGGCGCCAATTCGTCGACGATCGCGCCGATCATCGCGTCGAGATCGGCGATCTCGTCGTGCAGCTCCAGGTAGCGCCGGCCCAACGACTTGAGACTGATCCGGTACGCGGAGGCGACATTGCGGTAGTCGGACAGGTCCGGCCGCCAGGCTGCCAGGGTTCTGATGAGCTGCATGCGCGTCAACTTGCGCAGGGCATCGCGTAGCTCGTCGGGCGCACAGACGACGGTGTTGTGAACCATCTGCAAGGCAACCTTGCGCGCGGCCACCGCGGTCTTGCGGCAAGCCTTCAGAACCCGCAGTGACTCGACCATCCCGTCACGCGCCTTCGGGGTGACGGTTCGCCTCCCGGCGAACGCCGCATGCGCCGCGTTCTGGGCGTCCAGATCGTCGTCCTTGCCACGTCGGCGACGGTCCTGCTTGTCCGGCGCCGTAACCTCCAGGACTTCGACGCCGACCGCCTGCAGGTGGCGCAGCAGACCGGCACCATACGTTCCCGTCGACTCAACGCCGATGCGCATCACCTCCCCGAACGATCGCATCCATTGGAGCATCTGTCGGTAGCCTTGCCGCGTGGTAGGGAAGCACCGACAGCCTAGGACGTGATCGTGCTCATTGACGACAGCGGCGACGTGCAAATCCTTGTGGGTGTCGACGCCCCCGACAACGCCGACGGCTTCATGCAGAAGATCATCCATGGACGGGCCTCCAAGCTCGATTGCGACGAAGACGGCTTGGCCAAGACCGAAGCTGGACAGGACAGTAACGTGACAGGACGTCAGGCCCTTCTTGAGTCACACGCACCGGCTAGGCAAAGCCTCGCCGCAAGATGCTCCCGGGTGGCCGACAGGTCCGGGGAAAGACACGGCTGGCGGTCTATCGGAGTGGGGGTCAAGCCACCCAGGGCACCTTGCGGCACCAAGCTCCCAGCCGGTCCATCGCTGTGAGGGTCAGGCCGCCCAGGAGCAACTGGCCTGGGCATTCTTACTGTCGCTGTGATGGATGACGCCGGCGGGGCGGCGCTGCTGCAGCGCCATGTTCAGCGCCGCG
>JACZKT010000082.1 GCA_014859905.1 Rubrivivax sp. | reverse complement strand
GTGCTCGCAAGGATGCAGGCACTGCAGATCCCCGCCGGCGCGGTGCGCCCGCCCGAAGAGGCGGTGGCGATGATCCGCGCGCTGCGGCCGGGTGCCGTCTCGCAGGCCTTGCCCTCGGGAGAACATGTGCCGATCTTTCCGGCGCTCTTCGACGGCCAGCGCCCGCAGCGCAGCGCCACCCCCCACGTCGGCGGCCCGCGACGGCCGCTCCGAAACCCATGACGCCACCATGAGCCCGCAAGACATCCACGTGCTGCGTCCCGGCCTGCACACAGGCCGCTCGGCCTTCATTACCGGCGCCGGCTCCGGCATCGGCCGCGGCATCGCGCTGCGGCTGCTGGGGCTCGGCATGGACGTGTTCGGCACCGGCCGCCGCGAAGCAGCGCTGGCGGAGACGGCCGCGCTCGCCGGCGGCCTGCCGGCGACCTTCAGGTACGAGACCTGCAACGTGCGCGAGACCGAGGCGGTCGAAGCGCTGGTGATGAAGGTCGGTGACAGCCACGGCATCGACCTGCTGGTGAACAACGCCGGCGGCCAGTTCTTCGCACCGGCCACCGGCATCAGCCGGCGCGGCTGGGACGCAGTGATCGATGTCAACCTGAACGCGATCTTCGTCGTCACGAAGGCGGCGTATCCCTACCTGAAGGCGCGCCGGGGTGCGGTGGTCAACATCTCGCTGTCGGGTGTCGACCGCGGCTCGATGGGCATCGCGCACTCGATCGCCGCGCGCGCCGGCGTGCTGGGCCTGATGCGCACGCTGGCGCTCGAGTGGGCGCAGGACCACATCTCTCTGAACTGCATCGGTCCCGGCGCGGTGCTCACCGAGGGCCTGGCCGGCGAGGCGGCGAAGACGATGCTCGACCGCCTCGTCGAGGCCACGCCGATGGGCCGCGCGACCAGCGTCGACGAGGTCGCCGAGCTTGTCGCCTTCCTCGCCAGCCCGGCTGGCCACCTGATGACGGGGCAGCTGATCCAGATCGACGGTGCGGCCCACCTGGGTTCGGGCCTGCACATGCTGGCGGCCTGAACATGGACCAGCCCATGGGCGCGCTGTCGCACCTGAAGATCCTCGACCTCTCGCGCGTGCTCGCCGGCCCCTGGGCGGCGCAGCTGCTCGCCGACCTCGGCGCCGAGGTCATCAAGGTCGAACGCCCCGGTGTCGGCGATGACACCCGCAGCTGGGGCCCGCCGTTCCTGCACGACCGTCACGGCCGATCCACCAGCGATGCCGCGTATTTCCTCTGCACCAACCGCAACAAGCAGTCGGTGACGATCGACATCACGACACCGTCCGGCCAGCAGCTGGTGCGTCAGCTCGCCGCGAAGGCCGATGTCGTGATCGAGAACTACAAGCTCGGCGGCCTGGCGCAGTACGGGCTCGACCATGTCTCGCTGCGGGCCGAGTTCCCGCACCTGGTCTACTGCTCGATCACCGGCTTCGGCCAGACCGGTCCCTATGCGCCGCGCGCCGGCTACGACTTCCTGGTCCAGGCGATGGGCGGGCTGATGAGCGTGACCGGTCGCTCCGACGCCGAAGAAGGCGCCGGTCCGATCAAGGTCGGCGTTGCCGTCGCCGACATCCTCACCGGGCTGTACGCCGCCAACGCGATCCTGGCCGCGCTGGCGCACCGCGACCGCACGGGTGTCGGCCAGCACATCGACCTGGCGCTGCTCGACGTGCAGGTCGCCTGCATGGCGAACCAGGCGATGAACCACCTCTACGGCGTCTCGCCTAAGCGGCTGGGCAATGCACACCCGAACGTCGTGCCCTACCAGGACTTCCCCACCGCCGACGGCGACGTGATCATCGCCGTCGGCAACGACGGTCAGTTCAGCCGCCTGTGCACGGTGATCGGCCATCCTGACTGGTCCACCGACGAACGTTTCGCCACCAACCTGGGGCGGGTGGCGCACCGCGTCGAGCTGATCCGGCGGCTGCGCGAGCAGACACTGCAACGCAGCACAGCCGACTGGGTGGCGGCGCTGGAGGCTGCCGAGGTGCCCTGCGGTCCGATCAACACGATGGCGCAGGTGTTCGCCGACCCGCAGGTGCAGGCGCGTGGCATGCGTGTCGAGGTCGAGCACAGCACGGCAGGCACGATCCCGCTGGTGGCCAACCCGATCAAGCTCTCGGCCACGCCGGTGAGCTACCGCAATGCGCCGCCGACGCTGGGCCAGCACACCGCCGCCGTGCTGGCACGCGAGCTCGGCCTCGATGCCGGTCAACTGGCGGCGCTGCAGGCGCAGAAGGTGATCTGAGACCATGTTCGAGAACCTCACACTGACGGCGATCCCGGCCGAGGACGAAGCCCTGCGCGCTCCCGTGCGTGCCTTCCTGGACGAACGCCTCGCCGGCATGCCGCCCGACCGCCGCGCCCGTTCCTGGAGCGGCTTCGACGCCGGTTTCAGCCGCGCGCTCGGCGCACGCGGCTGGATCGGGCTGACCTTGCCGAAGCAGTACGGCGGCGGCGGCCGCAGCCTGTTCGCGCGCTTCGTGCTCGTCGAGGAGCTGCTGCGAGCGGGCGCCCCGGTGGCTGCGCACTGGATTGCCGACCGCCAGAGTGCGCCGCACATCCTGAAGTTCGGCACCGCGGCGCAGGCTGTGTTCTACCTGCCACGCATCTGCCGCGGCGAGGCTTTCTTCTGCATCGGCATGAGCGAGCCGGGCACCGGATCGGACCTCGCCAGCGTGCGCACCCGCGCCACCAAGACCAGCACCGGCTGGCGCCTCGACGGCCAGAAGATCTGGACCACCAACGCCCACCATTCGCACTACATGATCGCGTTGGTGCGCACCTCGGGCGAGACGGCCAGCCGCCACAAGGGGCTGTCGCAGGTGATCGTCGACCTCTCGCTGCCGGGCGTGACGATACGCCCGATCACCGACCTCACCGGCGACGCGCACTTCTGCGAAGTCTTCTTCGACGGCGTCGAACTCGCCGACGACGCGCTGATCGGCAGCGAAGGCGACGGCTGGGCGCAGGTCACGTCCGAGCTGGCCTTCGAACGCTCGGGTCCCGAGCGCATCTATTCGAGCGTAGTGCTACTCGACGAGTGGCTGAAGCACCTGCGACAGCAGCCGAACCCGTCGCAGCGTTCGCTGACGCTGGCCGGGCGCGTGCTGGCAGCGACCACGGTGCTGCGCTGCCTGTCGGTCTCGGTCAACGGTCTGCTGGCCCAGGGCCAAAGCCCGGTGGTCGAGGCGGCGCTGGTGAAGGACCTCGGCACCGCGCTGGAACAGATGCTGCCCGAGGCCATCGCCGACGTGCTGGGTGAAGACCCCGACGCCACGCCGCCCGACGACCTGCTGCGCACGCTGAGCTACACGGCGCAGATCGCGCCGACATTCTCGCTGCGCGGCGGCACCCGCGAAGTGCTGCGCGGCATGATCGCGCGCGGCCTCGGCCTGCGCTAGAGAGTGACTATGGACAACGAACTCGAAGCCGCCTTCGGCCAACTGCTCGCCGAGCGCTGCACGCCCGAGGTGGTGCGCCGCATCGAACGCGGCGAGGCTGCCGACGGGCTCTGGCGCGACCTTGCCGACTCCGGCTTTCTCGACGCGCTGGTGCCCGAGGTGCACGGCGGCGCCGGCCTCGCGCTGCGCGACGTGCTGCCGCTGGTGCAGGCCTGCGGCGAGCACGCGTTGCCTCTGCCGTTTGCCGAGACGATGGCGGCCCGTGCGGTGTTCGCGCACGCCGGGCAGACCGCGCCCGCCGGCCCCATGGCGCTGAACGCCGTGGCCACGCTGCTGGCGGCCGAAGACTGCCGCGCCATGCTGGCAGCGATCAACGCCGCGCTGATCGCCGGCGCCGCTGCGCGTGTGCTGGCGTTGTCGCTCATGCATGCCCAGCAGCGTGTGCAGTTCGGCAAGCCAATCGGCAGCTTCCAGGCCGTGCAGCACCAACTGGCGGTGATGGCAGAACAGGCCTGCGCGGCGCGCATGGCGTCGCAGCTCGCGTTTGCGTCGTCGACCCACCTGCCCGACCGCAGTCTCGCTGCGATGGCCATGAACGTCGCGGGCGACGCCGCGGCGACCCTGGTCTCGGGCAGCCATGCGGTGCATGGCGCGATCGGCGTCACCGCCGAGTTCGACCTGCAGCTCTACACGCGGCGGCTGCTCGTTTGGCGCACCCGCGGCGGTTCGCCGTCGTACTGGGCACAGCAGGTGGCCGCGCAGTGGCACGCCAGCGGCGGCCCGCGCGCGGTCGACTTCGCTCTCTCCACCCTCGCCGGTGCCACACCATGACCGACTTCCTGCAGATCGAACAGACCGGCGGTGTGCTCACCGTCACGATGAACCAGCCCGCCACGCGCAATGCTCTCACCGGCAACAGCGCGGTGGCCGAGTTCGTCGCACTCGGCGAACGCGTGGCGCGCGACGCCTCGGTGCGCGCGTTGGTGCTGACAGGCGCCGGCCCGGTGTTCTCGTCGGGCGGCAACGTCAAGGACATGCGGCGTTTCTTCGACGACGCGCTGACGCCGGCGATGATCCGCGACGAATATCGCTTCGGCATCCAGCGGCTGACAAAGGCGCTCTACAACCTGGAGGTGCCGACGATTGCCGCGGTCAACGGCGCGGCAATCGGCGCCGGATGCGACATCGCCTGCATGTGCGACATCCGCATCGCGGCCGACAGCGCCAATTTCGCCGAGAGTTTCATCAAGGTCGGAATCGTGCCCGGCGACGGCGGCGCCTGGCTGCTGCCGCGTGTGGTGGGCCTGTCGAAGGCGCTGGAGATGAGCTTCACCGGCGATGCGATCAGCGCCTCCGAAGCGCTGCAGTGCGGGCTCGTCTCTCGTGTCGTGCCTGGCGAACAACTCCTCGCCGAAGCGCAGAAGCTCGCCGCCCGCATAGCCGGCAACCCGGGGCCGACACTGCGGCTGACGAAGAGGCTGCTGCGCGAAGGCCAGCAGAACAACCTCGACAACGTGCTCGAGCTCTCGGCCGGCGCGCAGGCGCTGGCGCACAAGACGGCCGAGCACCGCGAGGCCGTCACCGCCTTCATCGAAAAGCGCGCCCCCGATTTTCAACGTCACGCAGGGTGACAGGGCGACGGGGCGAGACAACCGAGCGAGGTCTGCCCCGACGACACGCCACGACATGGCCGGTACAAGCCGGACCCATGGCGCCGCCTCCAGCCACCACGGAAGCGGACTGCGGAAGAGGTCCATTGGCCGGGTCCGAATCCTGTTCGGCGCCGGCTCACGGTCGGCTGATCTACCCGTCGTGGACGAGACGACTGTAGGAGCAGAGCGACTGGCTTTCGGCGATGGTTTCAAGCGAAATTCCGTCGCGCAGTCCGGCTTGAACGGCCTGGACGCAACGCTTCATGCGCTGCAGTGCCGAAACTTCAACTACCGCAAAACTGGCACCAGACTGGCACCAGCATGGTCCGGAAAGCAAAAAAGTCAGCAGACGCTAACCTGCTGACTCTCTACTTTCTTGGCTCCCCGACCTGGGCTCGAACCAGGGACCTACGGATTAACAGCCACATCCGGAAGGTCGAAGAAACTGGTCCAAGCTGTTGATCTGCTTAACTAATCAGGCGGCTTTGAGGGGTGACTTTTGTGCCGAAAAAGGCCTTCCGGAGGCCTGTTTTTCAGGATTCACGGCATGTTTTCGTCACAGCGCCGAGGCCCGCTCTTCGACGCGCAATGCCTTCAGCGTCGCGTCCCAGCGAGCAGGCTCTCGTACGGAATGCGCAAGCCCTCATGGAGTTGCTTCACCATTCGAAGGCTCAGTGGCCGCTTGCGGTTGAGTACCTCCGAGACGCGTCCACTCGGCCCAATGTAGGCCTCCAGATCGCGTGCCGTCAGCCCCTGCTGTTCCATCCTGAATTTGATGGCCTCAACCGGGTCCGCCGGGCCGAACGCGTAGTGCTGGTTCTCGTAGGCTTCGATCAAGGTCACGAGCACGTCTCTCTCGTCGGCTTCAGGTGTGCCCTCGTCAGCTTGAAAGATGCCCTCGAGTCGATGGAACACGGCGCGCAGGTCTGCATCGGTGCGAATGGGCTTAATAGTCATTGACGCTCTCCACGTTGATCCTGTCGTACTGCTCATGGGTGCCTATGAACTTCACCCAGACGATGCCGGCGCGGTACTGCATTTCGACAACCAAGCGGTACTTGTTGCCGCCGACGTTGAACACCACTCGGTTGTTGCCGCAGATGCTGGCGCTGGCGTACTGGCCCTTCACATCCTGGGGTGACTTCCAGATGGCCTTGAGCGCTTCTTCATGCCAACTCTCAAGCGGCCCGCGCGCATCGGCACATCCGGGCTGCTGCCAGAACCGTTTCAGCGTGCTCTTGGCGATGATCCGCATGCCGCCCTGTTGCTCCCATTTTGGGAGAATTGTAGTCGATGGCGAGCGGGAACTGCGGACCCTCGGCGCCAACCACCAAGGGACAGCCGCTTTGCCCGGGCTCATCTCGACGACGATGCTGCTTGTCGATCGCTTTGAACGACATCGTGCCGGACACGCATGTCCGTGCGAGGTCAACTCAGAATGGCTGGTACAAGCTCCCCTGAGCAAGGGAGAGAACAAGACATGGCAAGACGCGGAAAGACCAGTCCCGCCGAGGACATCATGGACCTCGTGGCGATGCTGCCGTGGTGGGTCGGCGTCGTTCTGGCGCTGGTGAGCTACCTGCTGCTGCACGGCGTCGCATCTCAGCAGGTGGTCGCCACCGCCCAGCCGGGCCAAGTGGGCGCGATGGTCACGCAGACCCTTTGGAAGACGCTGGCCAGCGTCGGCCAGTACATCCTGCCCATCCTCTGCCTCGGCGGAGCCGGGATGTCGGCCTGGCGACGCAGGGCCAGGCAGAACCTTGTCACCGATGTAGCGCAAAGCAAGGCGACCGATGCGCTCGATGGCATGAGCTGGCGCGAGTTCGAGATGCTCGTGGGTGAGGGCTTCCGGTTGCAGGGCTACCAGGTTGTCGAAACCGGTGGTGGTGGCGCCGACGGCGGCGTCGATCTCGTGCTCACGAAGCCTGGCAAGAACGGCGGTGAGAAGTTTCTGGTGCAGTGCAAGCAGTGGCGCGCCTTCAAGGTTGGCGTGGACGCGGTGCGCGAGCTGTACGGCGTCATGGCCGCCCGGGGCGCCACGGGTGGTTTCGTGGTGACCTCGGGCCGGTTCACCGACGAGGCCATCAGCTTTGCAAGCGGTCGCAATGTGAACCTGATCGATGGGCCGAAGCTTCTTGGGCTCATTCGACAGGCCAAGGCCAGGATCGACCGTTCGCCGGCCCGGGCTGCGGCAGCGGCTGCCCCGGCGGTGCCGCCCAACCCGGCGCCGATGCTGGCGGCAAGCTGCCCTCTCTGCTCGAAGCCGATGGTGCGGCGGACGGCCAAGCGCGGTGCCAATGCTGGCGGCGAGTTCTGGGGCTGCACGGGCTACCCGGCATGCCGTGGCACGCGGCCGATCGCCTGATGGCTGACCCGAGGGACCATGATGGCATTGCCGGACGGCCTGTACGACCTGTTGTTGACGGAGGGGCTCGCCCGATCGCTAGCCGCGCTCGACCCGATCAGCGCCGACGTGCTGGCGCTCAAGGGCGGCGCCGCCGAGTTCCTGGCTGAGGTCATCACGCGACAGCTCGGGGCCATCCTCGACGATGTTGCCGGAGACGACGCCGACAAACCCAGGCGCCAGCTCGAACTGGTCAACGATTTGCTGGTGATGCTGCGCCAGCGGCTCAGCGCGGGCGGCAGTTCGGCTGCGGCTATGGCGTCTGCCGACGTTGTGGATCTGGTGGCATCGCCGCTGCGCGTGCTCAGGGCCGTCAAGCGTGATCAGCAGTTCCCGGCCTCGCCCGAGATCAGCCTGGCCGTGCCCTGGCTCTTCACGGCCGGCAAGGGCTCGCCTTCGCTGTTGCAGGAGATCCGCCGTGAGCTGGCCTCGAGCGACCAGGTGGACATCCTGGTCAGCTTCATCACGGTGTCCGGCGTCCGCAAGTTGCAGGACGTGCTGCAGCAGATCACAGCCACGGGCGCAAAGGGCCAAAGTGCCACGCGCCTGCGCATCCTCACCACCACCTACACCGGCGTGACCGAGGCGCGCGCGCTGGACGAGCTGGCGCGCCTGCCAGGGTGCGAAGTGCGCGTGTCGCTCGATGGCCGGCGCACGCGCCTGCATGCCAAGGCCTGGCTGTTCCAGCGCAAGTCCGGCTTTGGCTCCGCCTATGTCGGCAGCGCCAACCTGTCGGGAGTGGCGCTGACCGGCGGGCTGGAGTGGACCGTCAAGCTCACCCAGCGCGCGCAGGAGGCGCTGTTCGCTCGGGCCGTGGCCCACTTCGAGACGCTGTGGGCCGACAGCGAGTTCCAGCGCTATGACCCTGACAACGTCGACCACCGCCAGGCACTGGCCGCCGCGCTCGGCCGCGAGTCCTTCGGCGGTGAGTCCACCGGTTTGACCAGCTTCTTCGACCTGCAGCCCAAGACCTATCAGCAGGACATGCTGGAGCAGTTGCTTGCCGAGCGTGCCCATGGTCGCAGCCGCAACCTGCTGGTGGCAGCCACCGGCACCGGCAAGACGGTGGTGGCGGCATTCGACTATCGCAACACCTGTCGTGTCGAAGGCGGGCGCCCACGCCTGCTGTTCGTTGCCCACCGCGAGGAGATCCTGCGCCAGGCCCTGCGCACCTATCGCGAGGTGCTGCGTGACCCCGAGTTCGGCGACTTGCTCACCGGCAGCCACCAGCCAGAACGATGGGACCATCTCTTCGCCACCATCGACAGCGTGACCAGCCGCGACCTGGTGGCCACCGTCGGCGCCGATCACTGGCACACCGTGGTGGTGGATGAATGCCACCGGCTGGCCGCCGACCGCTTCGATGCCTTCGTCAAGTCCGTTCGCCCCAGCGTTCTGCTCGGCTTGACTGCAACGCCCGAGCGTAGCGACGGCCAACCCATCTCGCAGTACTTCGACGCGCGCCCGGACGGCAGCCCGGCGGTTGAGCTGCGGCTGTGGCATGCACTGGACCTGCAATTGCTGGCACCCTTCGAGTACTACGCATGCGACGACGCCACCGACTTTTCGGCCGTGCCCTGGGACAAACCGGGTGAACGCGAGGCTGTGGACAAGCTGGTCACGGGCAATGACGTGCGCGCCCGGCTCGTGGTCAATGAATGGCGCCGGCTGGCGTCCGACGCGGGGCGGTCGCGTGCCATCGTCTTCTGCGTGTCGGTCGCGCACGCCGAGTTCATGACCGACTGGCTCAATCGTGCCGGCCTCCCTGCGGCCTGCGTGGTCGGTACGACGGCGAGCGACGAGCGGCGCCGGGCACCGCAACGACTGCTCAGCGGTGAGCTGTGCGCGCTGGTGACGGTCGATCTCTACAACGAAGGCATCGACCTGCCGATGGTCGACACGCTGTTGTTGCTGCGGCCCACGCAGAGCCCGGTCCTGTTCCAGCAGCAGATCGGCCGTGGCCTGCGCCTGGCGCCAGGCAAGGAGAGCTGCCTGGTGCTCGACTTCGTGGGCCAGCACCGCACCGAGTTCCGGTTCGACCGCCTGTTGTCGAGCCTGACCGGCCTGTCGCGGCGCGAACTGGTGGACGGCGTCGAAAACGGCTTCGGCAGCTTGCCGCCAGGCTGCCACATCCACCTGCAACGCCAGACACGAGAGCAGGTGCTGCAGGGCCTGCGCGCGTTGACGACCCAGAACTGGCGTCGCCTGAGAACCGAGCTGCAGACCTACGCAGCCCTGCGCGGCCGTGCCTCGGTGCGGCTGGCCGACTTCTTGCACGACCAGGCGCTGGAGCTCGAAGACGTCTACCGCGCGGGCACCGGCCAGGGCCGCAGCGGCTGGACGGCACTGAAACGCGACGCCGGCCTGATCGCCGCGGAACCCGGCCCCGAAGAGGACTACTTCAGCCGGCGGTTCGGTGACCTGCTGCATGTGGACGATCCGTGTCGGCTCGACGTGATGGCCGTGGTTGGCGCGCGCCAAGGCCACCCGTCGGCGCTCGATGCGAAGGAAGCGTTGGGCGTGCAAATGCTGGCCTACCAGATCGATGGCCGGCACGAGCAGGCGTCGGGCCCCGACGCTTTCATTGAGCGCATCGAGCGTCACCCTGCCATCGCCGACGAGCTGGTCGAGCTGTCGGACCTGCTGCTGGCCCGCAGCACTTTGGGCGCCAAGGCCGTGCCTGGACTCGAAGACACGCCACTGTGCCTGCACGCCGCCTATGGCGCGCGCGAGGTGCTCACGGCGGTAGGCTGGCTGACGGCGTCACGCCGCGCGCCATTCCAGGCCGGTGTGCTGCCGCTGACCAGCCGCAAGACCGAGTTGCTGTTCGTCACGCTCGACAAGAGCGAGGGCTACCACGACCGCATCTCCTACCACGACTGCGCGATCAGCGCCGAGCGCTTCCACTGGCAGACACAGAACAGCGCCGGCCCTGACACGCCCGGTGGCCGGCGCTATCTGGAAAGTTCGACCAATGGTTGGCAGTTCCAGCTGTTCGTGCGGCCGCGCAAGGGTGATGCGTACCGCGCCTGCGGGCGCGTGACGCTGGAGTCGGCCGAGGGCGACCGACCCATGAGCATCGTCTGGCAGCTGCAAACGCCGCTCCCGGCGCGGCTGTTCAGGGAGTTCAGCGTGCTGCGCGGGGTGTAGCCCCAGCCAGCACAACCTGCCGAGCCGGCGTCTTGAACACGTTTGTCGGCACGGCGCAGAACCAGCCCCAGCCGAAAATCACGGCACAAATCCGTCACACCATAGCCAAACAGGTTAGCGACTTGCGTCGCTAACCTGTTGTTTTATATGGCTCCCCGACCTGGGCTCGAACCAGGGACCTACGGATTAACAGT
>JACZKT010000081.1 GCA_014859905.1 Rubrivivax sp. | reverse complement strand
GATAACGTAGCCTGCGACTTTCCACGTGGCGGGCGACTCCTGCTTTACGGTGACCATTTCGACTGCTTGGGCCTTGTTCTCGAAGACGGTGTTGAACTCGAATACGACATACAGCCCGTCTGGCGCACCGGGCAGTGTGCGCGTGACGGTAGCCGACTTCTCGGTTCGCGTGCGCAACTGGCCGAGCGGCGCGCGAACGGCTTGTGCTGCCTGACTCCAGGCCTGGGTGCTCACCGCGGCCTTGAACACTTCAGCCGCGGTGCTCCACGTGGCGGAGTAGTCATCGGCGTCGAGCCTCGCCAGCCACGCAGACGCCGACGTTCTTGCTGCTTCGGTTGGATCTGCGGCTGTAGCGCAACCCGGGCCCAGGACTGCGGCGGACAGCAAGACAAGCGAAAGTGAGCGGCGGTTCATAGCTGGTGGAGTCTCACAGGTGGTGAATTGCGAGGCCTAACGTTTGAGCTAACCGGCACGCAGCGGCATGGCGCCTGGCCCGCGATGCGCAACGATAACCTCGGCGCTTCGCGGGCCAGGCGGCATGCCGGTGCGTGTCCGGTTGAGCGAAGGGTTAGGCATCACTCGCCACCACCCACTGAACAACATGCTCACCCTCCTCGTCAACACGCGAGCCAACAACGGTGAAACCGAGCTTCTGGACCACACGTGTTGACGCGTGATTCTGCGGGCTAACTTCTGCGACGACGCTGTTCGCGCCTGAACTGAAGGCGATGTCGATGAGTTGCCGGACAGCCGCGGTTGCGGCACCTTGACCTCGAGACTCGGGCGAGACGCCGTACCCAATCTCGACTCTCCCGCCATGCGGCGCGATCTTGAATCCGCACCCACCGACGATTCGATCGTCTATCGCGCGAACGATGAGGTACGAACAAGACCAGACTTCGGCGTTGCCTTGCGCGAGCAGCCGCAGCGCGCGCTGGGCAACGAACGCAGGCGGAAGCGCATTCGGCTCAAGTCGATCCGAGAGATCGGAGGGTACGCCACACGCTGCCATCTGCCGCAGTTGCGTCTGTGTGATCTGTAGGAGCGAAAACGCCACTTCTGTGATGCCTAACGTAGCGTTAAGCGGCGGCCGTAGGCCGTCCGCTTGAACGCAGGGTTAGCCCGCACTGCACGGAGTGTGATGGACGTGCATTCATCGGCGGCAGCGGCGATGGCAACCAGGCCTTGTGAGGGCAAGTCATTGGACTCGATGAGCATCCATGCATTCTGTGACCGCGCAAGCCTGGCTGCAACCGTGATCGGCTGGTGCCGCACCAAGAAATACAACTGACTGACTGCCAGGCGCAGCACTGTCGCGCGAAGCGCGCACCACAGTCTGACTATGGAGCTGCCGATCACCGAAGACTGTTCCGCAGGCAACCGAATCAACTTCTTCTGTGTTCTCGTCGCCGCCATTGGCAGACGGCCCTCTTCGGGCTTCCAGCGCTGCGCGTACCCGAAGCGCGCCCGGCACTTGTACGCAGCTGACGCCGGCCAAACCGCGGGCGCCGCGCTCTGGCGTGGCGCTACACGGAGGCTCCGAGCGCTTGAATTGCATTTGGTGCGGGCTAACGTTTGAGCTAAGCGGGCGACGACGGCAGGACGCCAGGCCCGGGCTGGTGAAAATGTACCGCGTACCACCAGCCCGGGCCTGGTGGCCTGCCGTTGGCGCTCCGCTTGAGCGAGGGGTTAGGCATCACTCGCGGCACTGAGAATGAACGCTGAATTCGAAGTGACTGACTCGAACCGCCTCGCAGGTGAGAAGCTCATCCAGGAGTTCTCTTGAATCCGTGAGCCCAGCAGGGAAGAGGCTCTCTTTGATAATGGTCATGCATCATGTTTCTCGTTCAAGGCTGCACGCCTCAAGGTCGCATTCGTCAAAGACACTCTCGACAACGCCATAAGGTGGTCCATTCAAGTCTCGCGGGTCCGTGGAGACATAGCTTGTCTGAATCCGCTTGCTCTTGTCATTCGGGTCAACTTCCGAGCGGACCATATCCCGCGGCTCAAGGCTGATGGCTACGACAACACGTGTACCGATATCTGTGCAGCGCCAACGCTTGTCGCCGCACCAGAATTCAAGGCCGATGGAGAAATCGCTGTGACGCATGCTGGGGGTGTGAATGTGATGCCTAACGTTTGAGCTAAGCGGCACGCAGCGGCAGGACACGCATGGCCCAGAATGAAATGAGGGCCATGCGTGGCATGCCGTTGCGTGTCCGCTTGAGCGAAGGGTTAGGCTTCCGTGCGCGGGTGCTACGCGATCTGTAGCACCAGGTCTCGGCCACAGGCCTGTGCGTACTTCCTGAGCGTGGCCAGGGAGGGCGAGTGTTTTCCTGTGGCAAGTGAGCGCTCCAAGCGCGCTACAGCTGGAGGTTGTGTACCCATGCGCTGTGCAACCTGAGCCTGGGTAAGCCCGGCGTCGTGCCTTGCCTTCAGAAGTTGATCGAGGAGCTCGCCCTCTTCGCGTTCGATGCGCTCGACCTCCTTCCTCACGCCGGGCCGGCGGAGCAGCTTCGAGACTACTTGATCATGAGTTCGCATCCTTGACCTCCTTCATGCGCTTCCGCGCAATCTCCAGTTCCCGCATTGGAGTCTTCTGGGACTTCTTGATGAACGAGTGCAGCATCATGATGCGGCGGCCGATCAGAGTGCAGAAGAAGACCCGCGCTATTCCATCGGCGCCCTTGAGTCGTAGCTCAAACAGTCCATCGCCGAAGGCGTCTGTGTGCGGCGGCCCCAGATTTGCGCCCACCGCTGTCATCCGACGCGTCAACACGATGTACCGAGCAGCAAGTGTGTCGGGGAGCGCGAGGATCTCCTCCTGAACGCCTTCGCTGTAGTACTCGATCCGGTGGTCCACTGGCGCAGGATAACAAATATGTTACGCCAGCGCAAGCCCGCACGAGGAAGGTGGTGGATTCGGAAGCCTAACGTTTGAGCTAAGCGGCACACCGCGGCAGGGCACGCTTGGGCCAGAATGAAATGAGGCCCAAGCGTGGCATGCCGTGGTGTGTCCGCTTGAGCGAAGGGTTAGCCCGCATTCGCCACCCTTACGCCCGACCCTCTTTGCGACCGAGGCCTTGGGCGATAAACGTCAGAACCAGCGCATTCAACGAGACGCCTTCTGCCTTGGCGCGAGTAGCCAGTTGCGCGTGTACTGTCTTCGGCACACGGGCTACGAACTTGCCTGAGGCGACGCCGCCGCCATTCGGCGCAGGAACCGTCAACTTCTTGGACTTGAGCGCGGCAATCGTGGCCTTCAGTGCTTCGCGGCCACTCGCCAGCGCTTCTTCAACCGTCTCGCCATCGGAGATGCACTCCGCGAAGTCAGGGAAGGAGATCAGGAACCCTCCACCTTCCTCCTCGGTCAAGGGACGGATCTCAAACGGATAGTCGGACAGCTTGCTCATGGTTCAGGCTCCATCGATCAATTCGACGAACTTCTTGACGTAGACCGGCTTTATGGGTCGATGCGCCGGGACTGGCAACGTCCGCCCATCGGCGCGTA
>JACZKT010000080.1 GCA_014859905.1 Rubrivivax sp. | reverse complement strand
CTTCCTGGACGTCCTGCTGCACCTGCGCTGGCCCGGGCCCGACGAGATGCCCTGCGACCAGGCGGTGCACAAGGGGCAGGAGCTGGGGTGGTTTGAACACGGCTCCACGATCATCGTCTTTGCGCCGCCGGGATTCACACTGGCGCCGGGGGTCGCCGGCGGGCAGCCCATCCGCATGGGGCAGCCCTTGATGCACTTGCCGCCGCAGGACACGCGCGCATGACGCGGGTCGATCTGGTCTGGTTCAACGCCGGCGGCGGCCACCGCGCAGCGGCGCAGGCGCTGGAGCAGGTGATGCACGCCCAGGGCTGGCCTTGGCAGGTGCGCAAGGTCAACCTCACCGAAGTGCTGGACCCCAGGGCACAGTTTCAGCGCTTCACGGGCATCGCGCCCGAGGACCTCTACAACAAGCGCCTGGCCAGCGGTTTCACGCTCGGGCTGGCGCACGAACTCAAGCTGCTGCAGGGACTGATCCGCTTCAGCCATGCCGCGTTGGTGCAACGCCTGGCGCGGCATTGGCAGCTCACGCAGCCCGACCTGGTGGTCTCGTTGATTCCCAACTTCAACCGAGCCTTGCACGACAGCCTGCTGCAGGCGCGGCCGGGTGTGCCCTTCGTGACGGTGCTCACAGACATGGCCGACCACCCGCCGAACTTCTGGATCGAGCCCGACCTGGATCAGCATCTCGTCTGCGGCACCGACCGCGCCTACGAGCAGGCGCTCGCCGCCGGCTGCGACTCGAGCCGCCTGCACCGCAGCAGCGGCATGATCCTGCGGCCTGAATTCCACCTGCCGGCGCCGATGGACCGTGCCGCGGAACGGCGGCGGATCGGCCTGGACGAGGGGTCGCCCACCGGCCTGGTGCTGTTCGGAGGCACCGGCTCGCGCGTGATGCGGCGCATCGCGGCACGCCTGCCCGACACACCGTTGATCCTGATGTGCGGCCGCAACGCGGCGCTGGCAGAGGCCTTGCGCGCCATGCCCTCCAGCGCTGCACGCGCGCCGCGCGTCGTGCTCGGCCACACGCCCGATGTTGCGCACTGGATGCAACTGGCCGACTTCTTCATCGGCAAACCCGGACCCGGCAGTCTGAGCGAGGCGGTGCAGATGGGCTTGCCCGTGATCGCGACGCGCAACGCCTGGACCATGCCGCAGGAACGCTGGAACGCCGAGTGGGTGCAGCAGCAGGGTCTGGGCGTCGTGCAGCGCAGCTTCGGTCGCGTGCGCGAGGCGGTGGCCGAAGTTACGCAGCGACTGCCCGAGTATCAGGCTCGAGTTCGACGCGTCAACAACCGCGCCGTTTTCGAGGTGCCGCAGATCCTGCAGCGCATCCTCGAAACGCGGGCGTCGGCGCCGGCAGCGGCGCCGCAGGCCCTCGCACCGTCATCGGCCTGACCCGACGGCGTCACGGCCTTGTCTTGACGCAGCTTCAACATCGTTCCTGCCATGCGTAGAGACGATCTCCCCGCACCGCCCGATGACGACCCGCTCCAGCCGGGGGCCGGCTCGCTCGCCGTGCGCACGGTGTGGATCTCGGACCTGCATCTCGGCACCCCCGGCTGCCAGGCGGATGCCTTGCTGGACTTCCTGCGTGCGGTGCATTGCGAGACGCTGTTCCTGGTCGGCGACATCATCGACGGCTGGCAGCTGCGCCGTTCCTGGTACTGGCCGCAGGCGCACAACGACGTCGTGCAGAAGCTGCTGCGCAAGGCACGCAAGGGCACCAAGGTCATCTTCGTGCCGGGCAACCACGATGAGTTCGCCCGCAAGTACCTGGGCCACAACTTCGGCGGTGTGGACGTGGTGGAAGAGCACATCCACCACCTGGCCGATGGCCGCACCCTGTGGGTCACGCACGGCGACCACTTCGACGGCGTCATCCAGTGCGCAAAGTGGCTCGCCTACGTGGGCGACTCGGCCTACGAATTCACGCTGCGGATGAACCGGCACCTGAACTCGCTGCGCGCCCGGCTCGGGCTGCCGTACTGGAGCCTGTCGCGCTACCTCAAGCTCAAGGTCAAGCGTGCCGTGAGCTACCTGGGTGATTTCGAGGCCGCGGTGGCGCGTGAAGCACGCTCACGCGGCGTGCACGGCGTGGTCTGCGGCCACATCCACCATGCCGAGATGCGCAGCATCGACGGCGTGCTGTACTGCAACGACGGCGATTGGGTGGAAAGCCTCACCGCGCTCGTCGAACACGGCGACGGCCGTCTGGAGATCATCGATTGGGCCCTGCACATGGCGGCGGCCCGGGCGCGCGATGCCGCAGCACTGCAGCCGGCGCTGGCCGGCGAGCAGACCGCCGTGCCCCTAGTAGTCCGTTTCACCAAAGGCATTACGAAATGAAACCGATGGATTTTTTCGCCAGGCTAGCCCTACCTTCGCAAGCCCATGTTTGGTTTGGATGGTCGCCCGGCCGCTGGGCCGCGTGAGTGCTGGGCTTTCGTTTGC
>JACZKT010000079.1 GCA_014859905.1 Rubrivivax sp. | reverse complement strand
GACAGGCGCGGCGATCCTGGCCGCGCACGACCCGGCGCGGCTGGCCGCGGTGGAATGGGCGCATGGCGTGGGCGATGGCGCGCGCGCGCCGCTGTGGGGTTTCGTCGTCGGCGGGCTGGTGCTCTACGTCGCCTATTACGGTGTCGACCAGAGCCAGGTGCAGCGCCAGCTGGCCGCCCCCGACGTGAAGAGCGCGCAGCGCGCGCTGCTGCTCAACGGGCTGGCGCGGTTTCCGCTCACTTTGCTGTACTGCGGCCTCGGGCTGGCGGTCGGCGCCGTCTACCTGGCCAGCGAGCCGCTGCGCGCTGCGGTGCCGGCGGGGCGGCTGGACTACCTGATGCCGCGCTTCATCGAACTGCACCTGCCCGCCGGTGTGCGCGGGCTGCTGGTGGCGGCGATCCTGGCCGCCGCGATGTCGAGCCTGGACTCGGCGCTCAACAGCCTGTCGGCGGCCACGCTGCGCGACTTCGTCGAGCCGCGCCTGGGGCCGCAGGCGCCGGAGTCGCGCCGCCTGCTGGCGTCTCGGCTGGTGACGCTGGGCTGGGGCGTCGTGATCGTCGGCTTCGGACTCGTCGTCGGCGACCTCGCCAGCAGCGTCGTCGAGGGCATCAACCGCATCGGTGCGCTGTTCTACGGCCCGCTGCTGGCGGCCTTCGGCTGCGGCATCCTCGACCGCCGCGCGCGCGGCCCGGGCGTGCTGGCGGGCGTGGCCGCAGGCTTGGGCCTGAACGCGGTGCTGGCCTGGGGCCTGGGGCCGCAGCTGTTCTGGATGTGGTGGAACGTCACCGGCCTGGTGGCGGCAGTGGTGGTGACGATGGCGGTCAGCCGCATGCTGGCGCCGCCGAGCGCGGCGCAACTGGACGGCACCACGCTCGGCGCTGCCGCGCTGCGCCGCGCCTGGGCCGCCGACCGCCGCTTGTACCTGGGCCTGCTGGGTTACGGCGTGACCATGGCGGCAGTGGCCGTGGCGCTGGGCGTGCGCTGAGACAATCGAAACGGAAGTGCAAACATGTCATTGCGACAGTTCATCTCGGCGCGGCGCCTGCTGCGCGCGCTCGGTTCCGTCAAGAGCGGCATCGAATACAGCTGGACCGAGGCCGCGCGTCTGCTCGGCCTGCACGAAGACCTGTACACGCACCCGCTGCACCGCGACCTGACGCGGCCGGTGACGGTGGTGCTGATCGGCGCCGGCCACCGCGGCTCGATCTACGCCGACTTCGCGGACAAGAACCCGAAGGAGATGAAGATCGTCGGCGTCGCCGATGCCAACCCGCAACGTGTGCAGCGCATCGCCAATGCACACAACGTGCCGGCGCGACACTGCTATGCCAACTGGGAGTCGGTATTCGACGTGCCGCGCCTGGCCGACGCGGTGATCATCGCCACCCCCGACCAGGTGCATACGGCGCCCTGCCTGCGCGCGCTGGCGCTGGGCTACGACGTGCTGCTGGAAAAGCCCATCGCCCCCACCGAGGTCGAATGCCGGCAGATCCTGGCCGCTGCGCGGGCCAGCAAGCGCATCGTCGGCGTCTGCCACGTGCTGCGCTACACGCCCTACTTCCGCGAGCTCAAGGAGATCCTCGACGCCGGCATGATCGGCCAGATCATCAGCGTGCAGCACATGGAGCCCATCGAACACACGCACATGAGCCATTCCTACGTGCGCGGCGCCTGGCGCAACAGCAAGACGGCCACCCCCATCATCCTGGCCAAGAGCTGCCACGACACCGACATCATCCGCTGGCTGGTCGGCGACCACGCGCAGGAGGTGCACTGCTTCGGCAACCTGAAGTGGTTCAAGCAGGCCAACGCACCCGAAGGCAGCACCGAGCGCTGCACCGACGGCTGCCTGGTCGAAGGCGAGTGCCCGTACTCGGCGCTGCAGATCTACTACCGCGACCGCAAGCGGCTGTACGTGTTCGACCTGCCCGACGAGCAGACGAACTGGGACGCGCTCATCATGCAGGGGCTGAAGACCACCGACTACGGCCGCTGCGTCTACCGCATGGACAACGACCAGCCCGACCACCTGACGGTCAACATCCTGTTCCACAACGGCGTCACCGCGGGCTTCTCGATGGAGGCCTTCGTCTCCTACGAGGGCCGGCGCACGCGCATCATGGGCTCGATGGGCGACATCGTGGGCAACATGGAGAGCTTCACGCTGACCACCTTCAAGGGCGGCCAGCGCCGCAGCTGGAGCCTGAAGACCGACGCCCACGGCGGCGGCGACCACCGCATGGTCGCCGACTGGGTGCAGGCCGTGGGCCAGCAGAACCCGACGCTGCTGAGCTCGCCGATCGAGGACTCGGTGGAAAGCCACCTCATCGCCTTCGCCGCCGAGAAGAGCCGGCTCAGCCGGACGATCGAGACCGTGGTCGTCTGAGCGGGAACCGCCCCGGCGCCGCGGGCGCAGGGTCGTCGCACGCTGTCTTCGGGATCAGCCGATCTCGACCTGCAAGGTGTTGCGACCGGGCCCGCGGGCCGCCTCGAAGGCCGACCACGCGACCACGGCCGCCCCCGTGCGGTAGGGGTTGGCACGGCGCGTGTATGTGAGAGGCCGGCCGTTGAGCGTGAGCGAGCGCACGCCGCAGCCCGCCGCGCCGACGCGGTAATGCAGCTCCAGCGCCTGCCCGTCCAGATCGGTCTCGACGCGCAGGCCGTCGAGCGCGCTCGGCAGCACCGGGTCGATGACCAGCCGGCCATGCTCGCGGCTGATGCCGACGAAGTGCCGCTTCACCAGGCCCAGCGCCAGACCGGGGCCGCTGGAATAGATGCGCCAGCCGCCCTCCAGCGGCACCGTGCCGGCATTGATGCGGGCGTAGTCGCGCAGCGCTTCGTAGCGGTCGGGGAAGGCGGCGTCGGAACTCGAGTAGTAGCAGTTGGCCTGGCGCGCGGCAGCACTCGGCACCCAGTGGCGCAGGCCGATCGGGTGCGCCCGGCACAAGGCGGCGAAGAAGCCCACGGCGTCGCCCACGTGCGCCAGCGTCTCGGCGTAGCGCAGGTGCGCGTGCATGTACATGACGCCGATCTCGCGGCCGAAGTAGGCGCTGCTCTCGGCGCGCTGGAACAGCGTTTGCGGCCCGCCGCGGTAGGCCATGGGGGCGTCGAACAGGCGCGCACCGTCGGGGCCGCTCAGGTGGCGGGCGATCAGTGCCAGTTGCTCGTGCGCCTGCGCCGGCGTGAGCATGTCTTCCAGCACCGCGTGCATCATCGGCAGCAGGCTGTAGCGCAGGCCCGTGAGGCGGTCGCCGGGATGCAGCAGCAGAGCCGGCGCTGCGTTTCCTTGCTCTGGAAACAGTGCATAACCGGCCACCACGCCGTCCTGCACCAGCAGGCGCTGGAAGTCGGCGTGCACGCGCGCGGCTTCTTCGACCAGCGGCTGCGCGTCGGCGACGCGGCCGCTGCCGCACAGCGCCGCGGCCAGCGCCACCAGCATCTGGTGGTGCAGCGTCACCGTCCAGGCGCTGCACATGCGTTCGCGAAGCGCCGGGTCGGCCGGCTGCAGCGCGTCGTTCCAGTCGCCGTGCCAGTAGGCTGCCAGGTGCGTGCCGGCGATGCGGCGCGACGCGATCAATGCCAGCGCGCGCTGCACGTGCTGCCACAGCGCAAACGCCTCGTCGCTGCCATGGAAGGGCAGTCTCTCGTCGAGCACGCCCGCGTCACCCGAGGCCGTGAGGTAGCGCGCCAGGCCCAGCAGCGGCCAGAACACGATGTCGCCGTGCGAGTCGCCGGCGCGCAGGTGGCGGTCGCGCTCGAAGAACATGAACCACTGCGGCCAGTCGCCGTCGTCGTTCTGCGCCGCAAAGGTGCGCAGCAGCAGGTCGCGCACGGGCGCCGTGCGGCCGCAGGCCAGCAGCAGCTCCAGCGGGCCCTGGCAGACGTCGCGCGTGCCCCAGCCGCCCCCCGAGTACTGCTCCAGTCCACGCGGCGCCAGGTAGTGCACCAGCGCGTTGTGCAGGTACCAGGGCAGGATGTCGGACAGCCGCGACACGTCGGCGGCGTACGGCCCGGGCGCTGCATGCAGGCGCAGCGCCGACAGCGGCGGCGCTGCCGGCAGGGCCGGGCCTGGCACCAGCCGGCCGAAGATGCGCAGCGCGAACGCCGGCGCGGCGTCGGCCTCGATGCAGACGTAGGGCTGGCCATGCGGGCGGCCGTCGGCAAACAGCGCTTCGTCGCCGGCGACG
>JACZKT010000078.1 GCA_014859905.1 Rubrivivax sp. | reverse complement strand
ACGCTGCCCGCCACCGGCACGCAGTTCGCGTAGGCGACCACGTCGGTGAGATGGCGTCCCATCTCGAGCTCCGGGCTCGGGCCCGGCTGCAGGCGCCGGTAGGCCTTCAGGAACAGCCGCTCGCCGAGCAGGCTGACCGAGTTGCTGCTGAGGATCAGGCGGTGCAGCGGCGTCGGGCCCTGCAGGGCGTCACCGACCACGTCGGCATACGCCTTGCCCGGCGTGAAACGCACGCTGCCGCCTTCGGCCTTGAGCACGCGCGACCCGCCGATGCCCTCGACCAGTGCGCGGCAGAAGGGCTCGTCGGCCATGGCGTCGGCCAGCAGCCCCATCCTGGCCTGCTGGCGCACCTTGCTCACGGCCAGCGCGGCCAGGCCACGCGTGCGTTCTTCGTCGTCGTCCTCGAAGACCATGACCAGGGGCACGAAATAGCGCGCCGAACCGGCGGGGCCCTGCGTGTCGACCAGCGTCAGCATGCAATCCTGGCCCCGCAACGGCAGCATGGCATGTTCGGCCAGCGTCACACGTTCCAGCGCCTCGGTCTTGGCCGCGTACCAGCGCTGGCGCAGCATGAAGCGCGGCAGCAGTTCGCGTTCGAGCTGGGCGCGGGTCTTCTCGGCCAGGCCGATGCGCCAGGGCACGACGCGGTTGCGGAAGAAGCTGTTCCAGCCGTCGAACAACACCATCACCACCAGGTCTTCGACCGGCAGGCGCTCGGTATGCCAGCGTGGCGGCGTGGCGTCGGTGGACAGCCTGAACCAGAAGAAGCCGTAGCCCGGCAGCGTCAGCATGTAGGGCAGCTCACCGACGGTCGGAAAGCTGTTGCGCCCCAGCATCTCGACCGGCACGCGGCCCTTCCAGGCGCCGAGCTCGAGCTCCACCGGCTGCGCCACGCGGCTCAGGTTGGCCACGCACAGGATGACGTCGTCGCCATGCTCGCGCAGGTAGCCGAGCACCTTGCGGTTGCCGGGGTGCAGCATCGTGAACTGGCCGCGGCCGAAGGCCTGCGAACTGCCGCGCACCGCGAGCAGGCGCCGTGTCCACGACAGCAGCGACGAGGGCTCGCGCGACTGCGCTTCGACGTTGACGGCCTCGAAGCCGTAGATCGGGTCCATGATCGGCGGCAGGTACAGGCGCTGCGGGTCGGCGCGCGAGAAGCCGCCGTTGCGGTCGCTCGTCCATTGCATCGGCGTGCGCACGCCGTCGCGGTCGCCGAGGAAGATGTTGTCGCCCATGCCGATCTCGTCGCCGTAGTACAGCACCGGCGTGCCCGGCATCGACAGCAGCAGGCTGTTCATCAGCTTGATGCGTTCGGTGTCGTTCTCGAGCAGCGGCGCCAGGCGGCGGCGGATGCCCAGGTTGATGCGCGCCCGCGCATCCGACGCGTACATGCTGTACATGTAGTCGCGCTCCTTGCTCGTCACCATTTCCAGCGTCAGCTCGTCGTGGTTGCGCAGGAAGATCGCCCACTGGCAGTTGGCCGGGATGTCGGGGGTCTGCGCCAGGATCTCGACCACCGGATGGCGGTCTTCCTGGGCGATGGCCATGTACATCCGCGGCATCAGCGGGAAGTGGTAGGCCATCTGGCATTCGTCGCCGTCACCGAAGTACTCGCGCACGTCCTCGGGCCACATATTGGCCTCGGCCAGCAGCAGGCGGCCGGGGTACTTCTGCTCGACGCGGCGGCGGATCGCCTTGATGACGTCGTGCGTCTCGCGCAGGTTCTCGTTGGCGGTGCCGTCGCGCTCGATGAGGTAGGGAATGGCGTCGAGGCGGAAGCCGTCGACGCCCATCTCGAGCCAGAACTCCATCGTCCCCAGCACCGCCTCGAGCACCGCCGGGTTGTCGAAGTTGAGGTCGGGCTGGTGGCTGAAGAAGCGGTGCCAGAAGTACTGCCCCGCCACTTCGTCGAAGGTCCAGTTCGACTTCTCGGTGTCGGTGAAGATGATGCGCGTGCCGGAATACAACTTGGGGTCGTCGCTCCAGACGTAGAACTCGCGCTGCGGCGAACCTTTGGGTGCGCGGCGCGCGGCCTGGAACCAGGGGTGCTGGTCGGACGTGTGGTTGACGACCAGCTCGGTGATCACGCGCAGGCCGCGCCGGTGCGCCTCGATGACGAAGGCGCGGAAGTCGTCGAGCGTGCCGTAGGACGGGTGCACGTTCTCGTAGTCGGCCACGTCATAGCCGTCATCGCGCAGCGGCGAAGGGTAGAACGGCAGCAGCCAGATGGTGTTGACGCCCAGCGCCTGCACATGGTCCAGGCGTTCGGTCAGGCCGCGGAAGTCGCCGATGCCGTCACCGTTGGCATCGGCATAGGCCTTGATGTGCAGTTCGTAGATGACTGCATCCATGTACCACAGCGGGTCGTCGGTGAGCGCAGCCCGGGGGGCGGCCGCGGATGCGTCCAGTTCGGTGACGGCGGTCAAGGGCGGCCCTCTACAGGAAGTAGTCGAAGTCGTTCTCGCGCAGCAATCGCGCGCGCAACTGCATCACGTGCGCCGGGCAGCGCTGGGGGTCGAGACTGACGAAGTTGCGGGCACCGTGCCAAAGGAAATGCGCGCCGGTGATCAGCTCGTGCATCTGGTAGGTCTGGCCGGGATCGAGCCCGAAGGCACCGGGGTCGATCTCGACCCAGCCGCTTTGCGTGTGGTGCGGGTCCAGGTTGACGATGCACACGACGATGTTCGAGCGATCGTCGGACACCTTGGCATAGGCAATGAGCTGCTCGTTGTCGATGGCCAGGAAACGCAGGCCCGCGTCGCCTTGCAGCGCCGGGTTGTCGCGCCGCGCGCGGTTGAGAACGCCGATGAAATCGGCCAGCGACTGGGCACTGTCACGCTGCCACGCGCGCAATTCGAACTTCTCCGAATCGAGGTACTCCTCGCCACCGCTGCGCAAGGCGCGGTGCTCGAGCAACTCGAAGGCCGGGCCGTAGATGCCGTAGTTCGCCCCCAGCGTGGCGGCGAGCGCGACGCGCGACATGAACACCGCGCGCCCGCCGTACTGCAGCGCGGCGGGCAGGATGTCGGGCGTGTTCGGCCACAGGTTGGGACGGAAGTACTCGCGTCCCGGCCCCTGGCTCAGTGCGGTGAAGTACGCGCTCAGCTCGGGCTTGGTATTGCGCCAGGTGAAGTAGGTGTAGGACTGGCTGAAGCCGACCTTGGCCAGCCGATGCATGACCTTCGGCCGCGTGAAGGCTTCGGACAGGAAGATCACGTCCGGGTGCGAGGCACGCACGCGCGCGATGGCCCATTCCCAGAACGCAAAGGCCTTGGTGTGCGGGTTGTCGACGCGGAAGATGCGCACGCCCTGCCGTATCCAGTGCTCGAAGACGCCGACGAGCGCTTCCCACATCTCGCGCCACTCGGCCGACTCGAAGTCGAAGGGGTAGATGTCCTGGTACTTCTTGGGCGGGTTCTCGGCGTACTGGATGCTGCCGTCGGCGCGCTTCCTGAACCACTGCGGGTGCTCCTGCACCCAAGGGTGGTCGGGCGAACACTGGAACGCGATGTCCAGCGCGATCTCGATGTCGTGCTCGGCGGCGCGCAGGATCAGGCGCTTGAAGTCGGCGAGCGTGCCCAGGTCGCTCAGGATGGCCTCGTGGCCGCCCTCGGCAGCGCCGATGGCCCAGGGGCTGCCGACGTCGTCGGGCCGTGGATCCAGCGTGTTGTTGCGGCCCTTGCGACGCGTGCGCCCGATGGGGTGGATGGGCGGGAAGTAGATGACGTCGAAGCCCATGCGTTGCACGTAGGGCAACCATGCCTCGCAATCGGCGAACGTGCCGTGGCGTCCGGGCTGCGCGGCCGCCGAGCGCGGAAAGAACTCGTACCAGCTGGAAAAGCGTGCCCGCACGCGTTCGACCGTGACGGCCAGCGCCTGGGGATGGGTCATCGCGTGGCGCAGGTCCGGGTGGCGCTGCGCGGCCGCGGCACGCGCATCGTCGAGGCCGATGCGATGAAGTTGCGCGACTTCGGTGCTGCCTGCCGCGGCGCCGAGCTCGGCGCTCCAGGCACGCAGCAAGCGGCCATCGCCGTGGCGGCCGGCGCGCTGGGCCGCCTCGTCGATGAGCCTGGCGCCGCTCAGCGCGGCAATCCGAACGTCGTCGGCGTCGACGCGACGCGCAAAGTCGCTGCGCCAGGACAGGAAGGGGTCGACCCAGGCACACACCGTGTATTCCCAGGTGCCGAGCTCGGTCACGGCGAAGGCGGCGCGCCAGCGGTCGTTGCCCAGCGGCTGCATCGTCGTGCGCTGCCAGTCGGTGGCACCGCCTTGTCGCCACAGCAGCGCGCAGGCCACCACCTCGTGTCCGTCGGCCAGGCAGTCGGCCTCGACTTCGACGGTGTCGCCGAGCACGCGCTTGATCGGGAATCGACCGTCGTCGACCGCTGGGGTGATGCGCTCGATGACGACGCGCGTGCGCCCTTCACTCAACCCGACCGGCACGATGTCGGAGGCCGCGCTCATGACGTGACTCCTTCGCGCTGCAGGACGAGCACCCCGAGCGGCGGCAAGCGCAGGTTCAGCGCGTGGTAGCGACCGTGCGCCGACACCGGCACGCTGTGCACGCCACCCTGGTTGCCCACACCGCTGCCGCCATAGACCGTGGCGTCGCTGTTCAGGCGCTCGACCCAGTGGCCCGCCTGCGGCACGCCGACGAGGTAGTCGTCGCGCGGCAGCGGCGTGAAGTTGGCCACCACCAGCAGGCACGATCCGTCCCTGGCCTTGCGCAGGTAGCTCAGCACGCTGGCCTCGGCATCGCGGGCGTCGATCCACTCGAAACCGGCGGCGTCGAAGTCCAGCTCATGCAGCGCCGGCTCGCTGCGGTAGAGGCGATTCAGGTCCTCCACCCAGCGCTGCAGCCCGCCGTGGGCGGGGCTCTCCAGCAGCCACCAGTCCAGCGCATCGTCGTGGTTCCACTCGCGGCGCTGGCCGAATTCGCCGCCCATGAAGAGCAGCTTCTTGCCCGGGTGCGCCCACATGTGGCCGAACAGCAGGCGCAGGTTGGCGAACTGCTGCCATTCGTCGCCCGGCATCTTGTCGATGAGCGAACCCTTGCCGTACACCACCTCGTCGTGCGAGAGCGGCAGCATGAAGTTTTCGTTGAACGCATAGACCAGCGAGAAGGTCAGTTCATCGTGGTGCCAGCGGCGGTGGATGGGATCTTCGTGCATGTACTTCAGCGTGTCGTGCATCCAGCCCATGTTCCACTTCATGCCGAAGCCCAGGCCGCCGACATGGGTCGGGCGCGACACCATCGGCCAGGCGGTCGATTCCTCGGCGATGATCTGCACGCCGGGGTGGTCGCGGTAGGCCGATTCGTTGAGCTGCCTCAGGAACGAGATCGCTTCCAGGTTCTCGCGGCCGCCCAAGGTGTTGGGGATCCACTCGCCTTCCTTGCGCGAATAGTCCAGGTACAGCATCGACGCCACGGCGTCGACGCGCAAGCCGTCGATGTGGTATTCGTCGAGCCAGAACATGGCGCTCGACAGCAGGAAGGCCCGCACCTCGTTGCGGCCGTAATTGAAGACCGAGGAACTCCACTCCGGGTGAAAGCCCTGCCGCGGGTCGGCGTGTTCGTAGAGGTGCGTGCCGTCGAAGCGGGCCAAGCCGTGCGCGTCAGCCGGAAAGTGCGACGGCACCCAGTCCAGGATGACGCCGATGCCGGCCTGGTGCAGGGTGTCGACCAGGAACTTGAAGTCCTGCGGCGTGCCGTAACGCGAGGTGGGGGCGAAGTAGCCGGTGGTCTGGTAGCCCCACGAGCCGTAGAACGGATGCTCGGTGACGGGCATCAGTTCGACGTGCGTGAAGCCCAGGCGCCTGACGTATTCGACCAGCAGGACGGCGGCGCTGCGATAGTCGAGCATGGCGCCTGCCTCACCGCGCCGCCACGACCCCAGGTGCACCTCGTAGACGGACATCGGCCGATCCAGCGCGTTGCTCGCCGCACGCGAGCGCATCCACGCCGCGTCGGCCCATTCATGGTCCTCGCTGCGCCAGGCCACCGAAGCCGTGGCCGGTGCCGGCTCGGCATAGCGCGCGAACGGGTCCGCCTTCTCGATCGACTCGCCGTCTGCGGTGCGGATCGAGTACTTGTACTTTTGGCCCTGCACGACGTGCGGGATTTCTGCTTCCCAGAGACCGCTGCCGTCGGCCCGCGGCGCGGCCGCATGCAGGCCCTCTTGCCAGCCATTGAAATCGCCGACCACGCAGACCGACCGTGCATTCGGCGCCCATACCGTGAAGCGCGCCGAGTCGGGCCCCAGCCTGCAGCCGAGCTTCTGATACAGCCGGCCATGCGTGCCTTCGCGGAACAGGTGGATGTCCTGCTCGCCGAGTACTTCGATCGAAGATACATTTGTACAAAGCATTCGTGAAGCTTACCTTCGAACGACGAAACCTGTCCAGACACCCACTGGCATCACAGGCGCACGCATCCCGCGCTGCCGGCCCCACGGCGTGTGGGCTATTCTCTTTCGTGTGGCGTCGTCGCGGGGCGGCGGCGCACAACGTGCCGGCCAGGCCTGGGCTCGAACCAGGGCCAGTGTCGACCTCCGACGCGCTGCCGGGACCGAGGACAGATGCCCATCACAGACCCCCCATGGCTGACGGCTGACACCCACGGTGGGCAGGCCACGCTGCGGCTGGCCGGCGCGTG
>JACZKT010000008.1 GCA_014859905.1 Rubrivivax sp. | reverse complement strand
CTTCGAGATGGCGCTTGCGCAGGGCGCGCCGATCAAGCTCGGCTCGGTCCTCGACAACTCCGGCAACCTCGACGCCTACGGCAAGCCGATGGTGATGGCCACGACACTCGCGGCCGAGGAGATCAACGCCGCCGGCGGCCTGTTGGGCCGCAAGATCCAGGTCGTGCAGTACGACTCGCAGTCGGACATCGCGCTCTACACCAAGTTCGCGCAGCAACTGACCCGCGACGACAAGGTCGACGTGGTTCACGGCGGCATCACCTCGGCCTCCCGGGAGGCGATCCGCCAGACCTTCCGGCGCGCCAACACGCTGTACTTCTACAACGTGCTCTACGAGGGCGGCGTATGTGACCGCAATACCGTGTGCACCGGCGTCACGCCGGCGCAGGCGGTCGCGCCCGTCATCGAGGTGGCGCTCAAGCAATGGGGCAAGACGGCCTATGTGCTGGCGGCCGACTACAACTACGGCCAGATCACGGCCAAGTGGCTGGACCACTACATGAAGCAAGGCGGGGGCAAGGTCCTCAAGACCGACTTCTTCCCGCTCGACGTGGCCGACTTCGGTTCGACCATCGCCAAGATCCAGCAGGAGAAGCCGGCCTTCGTCGTGGCGGCACTGGTGGGTGGCGCGCACATGTCGTTCTTCCGCCAGTGGGCGGCCACCGGCATGAACAAGAAGATCCCGCTGTGCTCCACCACCTTCGGGCTGGGCAACGAGCAGCTGGCGCTGTCGGCGGCCGAGGGCGACGGCATCCTGATCGCCGGCTGCTACAGCGGCGAGCTGCAGAACCCGGCGACCAGGGACTTCCTGGCCAAGTGGAGCAAGCGCTTCGGCGACACCAAGGCCATCCACGAGATCGCGGTCACGCAGTACCAGGGCATCATGCTGTGGGCCGAATGCGTGAAGAAGGCCGGCTCGCTGGATCGGGCCAAGATGCTGGCGGCGATCGAGTCGGGTGTCGGCATCCAGGGCCCCGGCGGCACCGTCACGCTCGACCCCAAGACCCACCATGCCATCCTCGACATCAACGTGATGGAGGTGAAGAACCAGAAGCTGACGATCAAGCAGCAGTTCAAGGCCCGCAAGCCGCTCGACACCGCGCAGTACTGCGACCTGTCCAAGAGCCCGGACGACAACAAGCAGTACGAAGTCAAGATCTGACGCTGGCGCCAGGCCCGGCCCGCCATGGACTACACCGCGGTCGTCCTGCTCGAGATCGTCTACATGATCGCCTTCCTCGTGCTCACCAGCGCGGGGCTGGCGGTGGTGTTCGGGATGATGCGGGTCATCAACCTCGCCCACGGCGAGTTCGTGATGATCGGCGGCTACACGACGATCGCTTGTGCCAAGGCGGGGCTCAACATCTATCTCGCGATGCTCGTCATCTCGCCGCTGGTCGTCGGGCTGTTCGGGCTGATCGTCGAGCGGCTGGTCGTGCGCCATCTCTATGGCCGCATGATCGACACCATGCTCGCGACCTGGGGTCTGTCTCTGCTGATGGTCGGGTTGGTGACGATGATCTTCGGCAACACTGCCGTCAGCGTGCCGGCCCCGATCCCGGGCTACCAGCTGGGTGAATTCCAGATGGGCGGCTACAACCTGTTCATCATCGCGGTGGCCACGCTGATGGTGATCTGCCTGTGGCTGGTGTTGCGCTTCACGCGCCTGGGCCTCGTCGCGCGCGGCGCCATGCAGAGCGCAGACGTGGCCTCGTCGCTGGGCTACAACCCCAAGATGGTCTACATGTGGACCTTCGCCGCCGGCGCGGCGCTGTCGGGCCTGGCCGGCGGCGTGCTCGCGCCGCTGACCGGCCTGCTGCCCTCGTCGGGCGGTGCGTACATCGCCAAGGCCTTCATCACCGTCATCACCGGCGGCGCAGCGGTGATCGCCGGCACGCTGTCGAGCGCCGTGGTGTTCGGCGCCATCAACCAGATCGTTTCGTTCGGCTCGACACCCGTGATCGGCGAGATCGCCATGCTCGTGCTCGCCGTGGTGCTGCTGCGGCTGATGCCGCAGGGTATCACCGGGCGCTTCTTCCGCAATTCGGCATGACCGGCGGATTCGCGAGCGCCGGCCGCATGCGCTGGGGGTGGTTCATCGCCCTCGTGCTGATATTGCTCTTGCTGCCGCTGGTCAGCGACACGCACACGCCCACGCTGCTGGCGATCTGGTCGCTGTTCGCGCTCTCGCTGGGCCTGATGTGGGGCTACGCCGGCATCCTGAGCTTCGGCCACGCGGCCTATTTCGGGCTCGGTGCGTATACCTACGCGATCACCGCGATGAACACCGGCGAGGGCACGGCGGCGCTGATCCTGGCCGTGCTGGTGCCGGCGATTGTGGCCGCGGTCGTCGGCGCAATGATGTTCTACGGCCGCATCAGCGACGTCTACATGGGCGTCATCACGCTGGTGTTCGCGCTCATCCTCAACAAGTTCATGGGCGCCACGGCCGGCGACGCCTACCGCATCGGCAGCGCCAGGCTCGGCGGCTTCAACGGCATTCCGGCCTTCCCCATCCTGAACGTGCCGGGCGACCCGAGCACGCAGATCTACGGCACCGGCCTGTACTACGTGGTCGTGGTCTGCCTGCTCGGCTGCTACCTGATCGCCCGTTGGGTTCTGGGCAGCGCATTCGGCCGCACGCTGCTGGGCATCCGCGAGAACGAGGCGCGTGTCGAACTGCTCGGTTACGACGCCGCCGCCTACAAGACGGCGATCTTCTCGCTCACGGCCGCGATGGCCGGCCTAGCGGGCAGCCTCTTCGCCAACTGGGCCGAGATCGTCACGCCGTCGTTGTTCGGCCTGGGCCAGTCGGTCGAGGTCATCATCTGGGTGATTGCCGGCGGCATCGGTACGCTGATCGGGCCCGTCGTCGGTGCGGTGCTGCTGGGCATGCTCAAGTTGCTCCTGGGCGAGCAGACGCTGGTCGACAACTCGCTGGTGCTCGGCGCGATCCTGATCCTGGTCGTCCTGCTGCTGCCGCGCGGGCTGGTGCCTTCGATCATGGCCTGGCGCGAGCGGCATGCGGTGAGCGTCGCCGGGCGTGCGCGCAGCGTCGGCAGCAGCCGCCGGCGCCGACCCACTGCTTCCGGCGAACCGCGATGAGCGAGCCGGTGGTCGAGACGCGCGACCTGTCGATGCGCTTCGGCGGCGTGCTTGCCGTGAACAACGTCAATTTCACGCTGCGTGAGCGTGAGCTGCGCTGCCTGATCGGCCCCAACGGGGCCGGCAAGAGCACGCTGTTCAAGTGCCTCACAGGCCAGCACCGCGTGAGCCACGCCAACGGCCGCATCTACATCCGCGGCCAGGACGTCACCGGCTGGCGGCCCTACGAGATCGTGCGACTGGGGGTGGGCATCAAGACCCAGGTGCCCTCGGTCATGAACGGCCTGACGGTGTGGGAGAACATCTGGCTCGCTGCGCGCCGCATCCACGGCCAGAACGGCACCCGGCCCGAGGTGGAACGGGTCGTCGACGAACTCGGCCTCGGCACCATCGTGCGGCGCAAGGTGGGCGAGCTCGCGCACGGCCAGCGGCAGATCGTCGAGCTCGGCCTCGTGCTGGCGCAGCAGCCCTGGCTGGTGCTGCTCGACGAACCCGCCGCCGGCATCACCGGCGCCGAAACCGAGCGCCTGATCGAGCTGATCCGGCGCATCAAAGAGACGGCGGCGGTGATCGTCGTCGACCACGACATGCACTTCGTGCGCATGCTCGGCGGCCGCGTCACGGTGCTGCATCAGGGATCGATCCTTATGGAGGGCGACAGCAACCAAGTCCTCAACGACCCGCGGGTCCGCGAGGTCTATATCGGAAGCCGGGCAAAGTGACGACGAGCACGCCATTGGCACCCCCCACAGACATCGACGAGACGCAGGACGGCGAGCCCGCGCGCGCCGATCTCGTACTCGAGGTCGCCGATCTGCGCGCCGGCTACGGCCACGTGCCGGTGCTGCACGGCGTGTCGCTGCAGGTGCACGAGGGCGAGGCAATCGGCATCGTCGGCCACAACGGCATGGGCAAGACGACCCTGCTGAAGACGCTCGTCGGTCTGCTGCCGGCCACCGGCGGGCGCATCGTCCTGGACGGCGTGGACGTGACGCGCTCTGCCGCGCACGAGCGCGCGCAGATGGGCATCGGCTACGTGCCCCAGGGGCGCGGCATCCTGCCCGGGCTGAGCGCGCTGGAAAACCTGCGGCTGGCCTGGCGCACCGACAGCGGCGAGACCGAAACGCAAGCGATCGAGCGTGTCGTGGACCAGTTCCCGCGGCTGCGCGAGATGCTCGACCGTCGCGGCGGCACGCTCTCCGGCGGCGAGCAGCAGATCCTGGCGCTGGCGCGGGCACTGGTGCCGAAGCCGTGGCTGCTGCTGCTCGACGAGCCCAGCGAAGGCATCCAGCCGTCGATCGTCCAGGAGATAGGCGCGACGCTGGCCAGGTTGCGCGACGAACAGCGCCTGTCGATGCTCATCGTCGAGCAGAACCTCGACCTGGTGCTCGATGTGGCCGACCGTGTGGTCGTCGTCGAGCGAGGCTGCATCGTGCGCGAGATGGCCGCCGAAGGCCTGCGCGGCGGCGCCTTCGCCGAACTGCTGGGCATGGGCTCGGCGCGCGT
>JACZKT010000077.1 GCA_014859905.1 Rubrivivax sp. | reverse complement strand
GTAGCGATGCTCGCCGTCGTGCAGCGCCGTGGCGTCGCCCGCCCCGCGCGCGGCAGCCCGGATCGACAGCGCGTCGTTCACGCCGGCCACAATCGGACCGCGCGCGCGGCGAGCCACCCGTTCACGGCAGCCGCGGGAACTTGCGGAAGTCCGGCTTGCGCTTTTCCAGGTAGGCGTTGCGACCTTCCTGGCCTTCCTCGGACATGTAGAACAGCAGCGTGGCGTTGCCCGCCAGTTCCTGCAGACCGGCCTGGCCGTCGCAGTCCGCATTCAGCGCCGCCTTCAGGCAGCGCAGCGCGATCGGGCTGTTGGCCAGCATCTCGCGGCACCACTGCACGGTCTCGGCTTCCAGCCGCTCGTAGGGCACGACGCAGTTGACGAGCCCCATCTCGAGCGCCTGCTGTGCGTCGTACTGCCGGCAGAGGAACCAGATCTCGCGCGCCTTCTTCTGGCCGACGATGCGCGCCATGTACGAGGCACCGTAGCCGCCGTCGAAGCTGCCCACCCTGGGCCCCGTCTGGCCGAAACGCGCGTTGTCGGCGGCGATGGTCAGGTCGCAGACCATGTGCAGCACGTGGCCGCCGCCGATGGCGTAGCCGGCGACCATGGCCACCACGGGCTTGGGCAAGGTGCGGATCTGGCGCTGCAGGTCGAGCACGTTCAGGCGCGGCACGCCGTCGCCGCCGACGTAGCCGCCGCTGCCGCGCACGCGCTGGTCGCCGCCGGAGCAGAAGGCCTCCTTGCCCTGGCCAGTGAGAACGATGACGCCAATGTTCTCGTCGTCGCGCGCGTCGCTGAAGGCTGCCTGCATCTCGCGCACCGTTTCGGGCCGGAAGGCGTTGCGCACCTCGGGGCGGTTGATCGTGATCTTGGCGATGCCTTCGTCGCACTTCGTGTAGAGGATGTCGGTGTAACCGGCGACCGGCGTCCACGCCGGAACCGGCGGCAGGGTGGAGGTGTTCATCGTTGTCTCTGCGGTGGTTAAGGAGAGGGGCACTGCGGACGATAGCGCTGCGGCGGGCCATCGGTCTTCGCGCCGGAGGCCCGCACCGCCAGCGCACATGCCGATGGCGCGCGAAATCCAGGCGGCCCGCGCCGCCGGGCGTGGCTGCGTCATGTCACAGGTCCGCGGCCGGGCTGGGTGCGCGGGCCTCTGGCGCGTTGCCAGCCACCGCGCCCGGCATGTCACCCATGACATGACACTCGTCGATGTCGATGGGAAGATCGGCCTGGGCCATGGGTAGCGGAAACAGGCAATTGCAGTGGCAAGGGCTTGCGCGACGCACGTCGAGCTCGACTTCGGCACGCGGGGCGGAATGTACCGCGACTGGGCACCACGGTGACGATCGAACTGCCGGCGCGCTGACGCGGTACCAGGTGCGCCCCGATCTGCCGCCAGCGGGCGGCGCCCCTTGCTGCACCCGCTCAGTGCGGCAGCGGCTCCACGCGCAGCCGCCCGTGCTGTTGCGCCAAGGTACGCCCCAGCAGCGTCGTGGCAGCGTAGATCGCGTCGATGGTGGGGGTGGGCACCGCAGTCATGCGGCCCAGCTCGACCACGGCGCCCACCAGTGCCTCGAGCTCGAGCGCGCGGCCGTGTTCCACGTCCTGCAGCATCGAGGTTTTGTGCGCGCCGACGGCCTCGGCGCCGGCCAGGCGCTGCTCCAGCGTGATCTTGAAGCGCACGCCCAAGGCCTCGGCGACGCGCTGCGCCTCGGCCATCATCGCCGCCGCGAGCTGCCGCGTGGGCGGGAAGCGGCAAATGTCTTCCAGCGTGGCGTGGGTCAGTGCGCTGATCGGGTTGAAGCTCAGGTTGCCCCACAGCTTGACCCAGATCTCGCTGCGGATGTCCTTGGCCACCGGCGCCTTGAAGCCGGCGCGCATCAGTGCCTGCGACAGCGCCTCGATGCGTTCGCTGCGCGTGCCGTCGGGCTCACCGAGCGTGAAACGGTTGCCCTCGATCACCTTCACCACGCCGGGGGCCACCAGTTCGGCCGCCGGGTAGACGACGCTGCCGATGACGCGTTCGGGCTCGATGTGCGCGCCGAGCACGCCGCCGGGGTCCACCGATTCCAGTGTGCGGCCCTCGTGCGGCCCGGCGAGCTTGTGGAAGTACCACCAGGGGATGCCGTTGATCATGGTCACGACCATCGTGCGCGGGCCGAACAGCGTTCGCAGATCGGGCAACAGGTCGCGCACCTGGTGCGCCTTCACCGTCAACAGCACCGCGTCCTGCTCGCCGGCGTCGGCGTATCGCTGCACGGCGCGCACGGAGGCGGCGTGCTGTTCGCTGCCGTCTTCCAGGATCAGGCGGAAGCCCTGCGCGTTGATCGCCTCCAGGTTGCGGTTGCGCGCGATGAAGGTGACTTCCTCGCCCGCCAACGCCAGCCTGGCGCCCAGGTAGCCGCCGATGGCGCCCGCGCCGACGACACAGATCTTCATCCGCCCGCCCTCAATTCACGCTGCCGCGCGAGGTTCTTCGCCGCGCCCCACAGCGGCCATACCAGCATCAGCATGGCCAGGCCGGCGATGCTGCCCACCAGCGGGTTGCTCCAGAAGATGCTCATCGAGCCCTGGCTGATGAGCATCGCCTGGCGGAAGCTGGCCTCTGCCATGTCGCCCAGCACCAGTGCCAGTACCATCGGCGCCAGCGGGTACTTGAGCTTCTTGAACAGGTAGCCCATGACGCCGAAGACCAGCATCATGACGACGTCGAACATCGAGTTGTTCACCGTGTAGGCGCCGATGGCGCAGATGACGATGATCACCGGGCCGATGATCGAAAACGGGATGCGCAGGATCGCCGCCCACCACGGCACCGTCGTCAGCACCACGATCAGGCCGACGATGTTGCCGATGTACATGCTGGCGATCAGCCCCCAGACGAAGTCCTTCTGCTCGATGAAGAGCATCGGTCCGGGCTGCAGGCCCCAGATCAGCAGGCCGCCCAGCAGCACCGCCGCGGTCGGCGAACCGGGGATGCCCAGCGTCAGCATCGGCAGCAGTGCGGAGGTGCCGGCCGCATGCGCCGCGGTCTCGGGCGCCACCACGCCTTCGATGCGGCCCTTGCCGAAGCTCTGCGGATCCTTGCTCATGCGCCGCGCCATACCGTAGCTCATGAACGACGCCGGCGTCGCGCCGCCGGGCGTGATGCCCATCCAGCAGCCCACGGCCACCGAGCGCAGGAACAGCTTCCAGTGCTTGATGAGTTCGCCCCAAGTCTGCCACACCACCCTGAAGTCGATCTTGGCGCTCTTGCCCTTGAAGGCCAGGCCTTCCTCCATGGTCAGCAGGATCTCGCCGATGCCGAACAGGCCGATCACCGCGATCAGGAAGCCGAAGCCCTTGAGCAGCTCCTGGAAGCCGTAGGTCATGCGCAACTGCCCGGTCACGGTGTCCATGCCGACGGCCGCCAGCGCGAAGCCCAGCATCATCGCCGCGATGGTCTTGGCCGGCGGCTCCTTGCTCATGCCAACGAAGCTGCAGAAGGTCAGCAACTGCACGGCAAAGAACTCCGCCGGCCCGAACTGGAGCGCGAATCTCGCCAGCAGCGGCGCCGTGAAGGTGATCAGCAGCACCGCGAAGATGGCGCCGACGAAGCTGGAGGTGAAGGCCGCCGTGAGCGCCTGCGCGGCGCGGCCCTGCTGCGCCATCGGGTAGCCGTCGAAGGTGGTGGCCACACTCCAGGGTTCACCGGGGATGTTGAACAGGATCGAGGTGATCGCGCCGCCGAACAGCGCGCCCCAGTAGATGCAGCTCAGCATGATGATCGCCGAGGTCGGGTTCATGCTGAAGGTCAGCGGCAGCAGGATGGCCACCCCGTTGGCGCCGCCCAGCCCCGGCAGCACGCCGATCAGCACGCCCAGCGTGATGCCGATGAGCATGAAGCCCAGGTTGGGCAGCGTGGCGGCGACGCCGAAGCCGTGAAAGAGGTTCTGCAGTTCGTCCATCTCGCCGGCTGTCCCCTCAGAACCCGAACAGGGCTTCGAGCGGGCCCTTGGGCAGCGCGACCAGGAACCAGCGCTCGAAGACCAGGAAGAAGGTCAGCGGCACGCCCAGCGCCACGGCCGCCGTCAGCGCCACGCCATGCTTGCCATGGCGCAGCATGAAGTAGGCGATGAGCAGTGCCGACGCGACGTAGATGCCGAGTGGAAAGATGAGGCCGACATAGATCGCCATCGGCCACAGGATGGCCCATACGCTCGTCAGCTGCCCGCGTTCGGCGAAGGGCTCGTGCACGCGCCAGCGCAGCAGCTGCTTGGCCGCCACCCAGCCCGCAGACAGCAGCAGCGCCAGCCCGATGTAGAAGGGAAAGTAGCCCGAGCGCGGGCCGTCGTCGCCCCAGCCGGTGCCGACGCGGATGCTGTCGGTGATGACCAGGCCGGCCAGCGCCATCAGCAGCAGCGCCACCGCCAGCTCCGGCCAGCGCACGCCGACCGAGTCGTCCTTCTCGTCGGCAGCCTCGCTCATCAGCTCAGTTGGCCAGGAAGCCGGCGTCACGCATCAGCACGCGGTGCATCTGCTCGGTCTTGGCCACCCAGTCGAAATAGGCCTGGCCGCTCATGGTGGTCTGGTTGAAGGCGCCCTTTTCCATGAATTCCTTCCACTCCGGCAGCGCGCGCACCTTGGCCAGCAGGTCGACGTAGAACCGGGTCTGCTCGGGCGTCACGCCGGGGGCCATGAAGATCCCGCGCAGCATCACATATTCCGCCGGCAGCCCGGCCGAAGCGCAGGTGGGCAGGTCGGCCCAGCTCTGCGTGGCCGTGACCTTCTTCGTGTAGGGCAGCTTCTGGGCGTCGAACACGCACAGCGCGCGCAGCTTGCCGGCGCGCCAGTGGCTCTCGGCTTCGATCGGGTTGTTCACCGTGGCGTCGACGTGCTTGCCCACCAGCTGTACCGCCACCTCGCCGCCGCCCTTGTAGGGCACGTAGATGACCTTCTTGCCGGCGGCCTTCTCCAGCATCACGGCGATGATCTGGTCTTCCTGCTTGCTGCCGGTGCCACCCATCTTGATGCTGCGGTCGGGGCCGTTCTTCAGTGCCTCGAAGAAGTCCTTCGGCGTCTGGTAGGGCGACTCGGCGTTGACCCACAACACGAACTGGTCGAGTGCCAGCATGGCCACCGGCGTCATGTCGCGCCAGTTGAAGGGCACGCCGGTGGCCAGCGGCGTGGTGAACAGGTTGGAAAGCGTGATGATGATCTTGTGCGGGTTGCCCTTGTCGCCCTTGACGTCGAGGAAACCTTCGGCGCCCGCGCCGCCCGACCTGTTGACGACGACGATGGGCTGCTGCATCAGCTTGTGCTTGGCCACCACGCCCTGGATGAAACGCGCCATCTGGTCGGCGCCGCCACCGGTGCCGGCCGGCACCACCAGCTCCACCGGCTTGCTCGGCTCCCACGCCATGGCAGCGGTGGCCGCCGTGACACCCACCGTGGCCACGGCCAGACACCGCGCCCAGCTGACTGCTGCTGCCTTCATCGTTTCCCCTTCGAGTGAGTGTCAAGGACCAGCCACGACCGAACGCGCAACTCTAGAGAGCAAACGCGGTGCAGTAAATTGAGTATTTATGGTGGTGTGGGTTTAGGAAAACCTGAATCGAAGACGCTCTTCGGTCGCCCCGGGCACGACAGTTGCCGCGCGGCGCACCGCTCAGCCCAGACCGAGCTTGGCCGCCAGTCCGATGCGCTGCAGCTTGCCGGTGGCGCCCTTGGGGATCTCGTCCAGGAAGAGGATCTTCTTCGGCACCTTGTAGTCGGCCGCGCGCGTGCTCACGAAGGCCTGCAGTTCGCGCTCGGTGGCGGCCTGGCCCTCGCGCAGCACCACGGCGGCGGCCACTTCCTCGCCCAGCTTGGGGTGCGGCATGCCGAAACACACCACCTGCGCCACGGCGGGATGGTCCATCAGGATCTCGTCGACCTCGCGCGGGCTGACCTTCTCGCCGCCGCGGTTGATGATTTCCTTCAGCCGGCCGGTGATGCTGATGTAGCCGTCGGCGTCCATCACGCCCTGGTCGCCGGTGCGGAACCAGCCGTCGCGCCAGCCTTCGGCGTTGGCTGCGGGGTTGTTCTCGTAGCCGGTGGTGACGTTGGGGCCGCGGATCACGATCTCGCCGGTGGCGCCGTGCGGCAGCAGCGTGCCGTCCTCGCCCATGATCGCCACCTCGGGCCCGGCCGCGATGCCCACCGTGCCGGGCTTGCGCACGGCTGGCGGCAGGGGGTTGCTGGCCATCTGGTGCGTGGCCTCGGTCATGCCGTAGCTTTCGATCAGCGGCGCCCCGAACACCGCCTCGACCTCGGCTATCACCTGCGGCGGCATCGACGAAGACGAGGAGCGCAGGAAACGCAGCGGGTGGCGCTGGATGACGTCGAGGCTCCTGCTCGCGCGCGACAGGATGGCCTGGTGCATGGTGGGCACGGCGGTGAACCAGGTCGGCCGGGCCTCGTCCATCCAGGCGAAGAACTTCAGCGCGTTGAAGCCCGGTGTGCAGAAGACGAAGGACCCCGCCGACAGCGGCGCCAGCACGCCGGCAATCAGCCCGTGGATGTGGAACAGCGGCATGATGTTCAGCCCGCGGTCGGCCGCCGTGAAGCGCAGCGTGCGGCCGATGTGCGTGGCCGAGGCCACCAGGTTGCGTTGCGACAGCGGCACGATCTTCGGCCGCGAGGTGGTGCCCGAGGTGTGCAACACCATCGACACGTCGTCGGGTTCGGCATAGCCGCCCCGCGCTGCCGCGCCGGCGGCCTCACGACCTGGCGCCGCCGCGGCGACGGCAACGGCCTCGTCACGCGCCACCAGCGTGTAGGCGCCGGCCGGGCCGTCCACCACGGCCACCAGGTCGATCAGGCGCACGCCCAGCTTCTGCGCCACGGCCACCGCCGGCGAGGGGCTGCCCTGCTCGACGATCAGCGCCTTGGCGTTCAGGTCCTGCAGGTAGAACTCGAACTCGTCGGCGCGGTAGGCCGGGTTCAGCGGCGCGCTCGTCACGCCGCTGGCGCAGGCGATGTAGCAGGCGGCCATCTCGGGGCCGTTGTTGAGCACGATGGCGACGCGGTCGCCGCGGACTATGCCCAGGGCGTTGAGCGCCGCCAGCGTGTCGGCCACCAGCGCCC
>JACZKT010000076.1 GCA_014859905.1 Rubrivivax sp. | reverse complement strand
TCGTCAACCTGTCGTCGGCGGCGGCCCGGCTCGGCTCACCGGGGCAGTACGTGGACTACGCGGCGGCCAAGGGCGCCATCGACGTCTTCACGCTCGGCCTGGCCAAGGAGGTGGCGGCCGAAGGCGTGCGCGTGAATGCGGTGCGGCCCGGCCTCATCGAGACCGAGATCCACGCCTCCGGCGGCCAGCCCGACCGGGCCCGCCAGCTCGCGCCCCAGGTGCCGATGCAGCGCACCGGCACCGCCGAGGAAGTGGCGGCGGCGATCGTCTGGCTGCTGTCCGGCGAGTCGAGCTACACGACCGCCTCGTGCGTGGACGTGGCCGGCGGGCGATAGCGGGCCGCCGCGTTACAGCCGGCGCGTGTCGACCCAGGCCACGCGCCCGGTGCGGCGCTTGACTTCCTGCACCATGTGCCTGGTACCGCCGGGTCCGTCGCCGCCGCCGCCGTCCCACAGGCAGACGAAGCGCACCTTGGGCGGGCCCAGCGCCAGCGCCGTGTACAGCAGCCACTGGTTGCAGCGTTCGAAGGCATTGGCGTCGGCGGGCAAGGGGCCCAGTTCGGCCGCCATCTCGCGCGGCGCGTCGGCGAGTTGGGCCTTCAGCGCGTAGTAGCGGTCGCGCCAGGCCGCACCGTCGGCCGAGCGCATCACCGAGGCCTCGATGAACTCGGGTTCGGGCAGCGGCAGCAGCAGCTGCACGCGCACGCCGCGGCGCACGCAGGCCTCGGCGAAGATCAGGTCGCCGCCGGCCGCACCTTGCGTGAAAGCGATGTCGCCGCTGCCGGCTTGCATCTCGTCGAGCACGCGTTCGATCGCGGCCGTGGCGCGCGGCACCAGCGCCGCCGGGAAACGCGGCTTGGCGCGGTCGGGCGCGTCGACCATGTGGCCCGAAAACAGCAGCACCTGGCGCGGCACCAGCGGTGGCACCGAACGCGCGATCTCGCGGTCGATGATCGCCAGCGCCGCCGCCGTCTCGGTGGGGCGGAATTCCAGGTCCTGCAGCAGCACCAGCGTCTGCCGCGTGGAATCGAGCGCGAACCAGTCGGCCTTGGCCGCCGCCGCCACGACACCGAACTCGCGCACCACCGCGGCCAGCGGGTTGAGCAGCAGGCACAGCTCGGCATAACTGGCCTTGGCCCAGTAGTCCCTGGGTTCGCGCTGCTGCGCCGACAGCGCCGCCCACAGCACGCCGCCGGTGAGGTTGTCGAGCAGCACCTGCGAAACCTCGCCGCCCAGGTGCCGCAGCAGCAGGTGCAGCGTCAGCGAATTGATGCCCGAATAGTGGTGCGAGGGGTCGGCCAGGAAGGCCTGGTGGTAAGGCCCGATGGCCTCTTCCAGGCTCGGGAGCTCCAGGGTCGCCGCCTGGTGCAGCTCGGACGGCGTGGCGCCGTCGCGGCGCCAGCGCGACAGCCAGCGGTCCTTCTCGACGCGGCCGGCCAGCGCCCAGGCCTCGGCGTCGCGCGGGCGGTCCTGGGTGAGCTGCCCTGCCGCCTCGTGCGCCTCTTCATGGCGGCCGATGCGGCCCAGGCAGACGATGCGCCTGCCGCGCGAGACCGCGTCATCCGGGTCCAGCGCCAGCGCGTCGTCGAACTGTTCGAGCGCAAAGGAGAACTGGCGCAGCTTCATCAGGCTGCCGCCGGCGTCGCGCTTGGCTTCCAGCCACAGCGCCTGCGTCGGCGTCTCGCCGGCGAGCACGAGGATGTCGCCGGCACGGCTCTTCTGCCGCGCCACTTCCATGCGGCTGCGCCACTGCTCGTAGGCGGCGCCGAACTCGTTGCGGTCGTCCAGCAGCAGCTCGCGCCAGGCCGGTTCGCGCAGGTGCGGCAGCAGCACGTACACCGGGCTCACCTTGCGCCGCACCGGGGCTTGCAGCGTGGCGCGCGCCATGGCTGCCAGCGCAGCGCGGTCCTCGGCCAGGCACGCCGGGTCGGGCGCGCCACCGTGCAGGCGGTAGCGCAGCTTGCGGTCGGTGTAGATGTCGAAGGGATTCGTCGGCCGTGGCCCCTGCACCAGCACGACGCCGCGCGCGCGCAGGGCGTGTCGCACGCCGAGCTCGTACCAGACGTTGGGGTTGTCCAGCGTCAGGTCGGCCAGCACGAGGTCGGCGGCCAGCAGCTCCTGGAACATGTCGCTGCGGATGTCGCCGGCGCGCTGTTCCTCGTCGGCGCGGAAGACGGTGCAGCCGGCGTCTTCCAGCGCCGGCTTCAGCAGCTCGGCGAAGACGCGGTTGAAGTCGATCGGCGCGCCATCGGCACCGGGCTTGGTGCCGAAGGGCATGGCGACGAAGGCGTGCGGCTTCATGGCCTGCAGCATCGCACGGCGCGATGGTGTCGTGCCGGCGTCCTGGCGCGGCTCACGGGCTCGCCTCGGGGCCGGCGTAGGCGAGCAGGATGTCCAGCAAGTCGGCCACGGCGCGGCGCTCCTTGCCCTGCGTTCTTGCCAGCACCGGCTCCAGCACGAATCGCGCCTGGTCGGCCACCGTGCGCCAGGGCTTGGCCGAACTCACGCGCGCGTGGATGTCGGCGTAGCCGTCGGCGATGGCCCCGCCCGAGGCCGCCAGCCGGCGCTGCGCCAGCGCTTCGTAGAGCTCGATCTCGACCAGCCCGACCGCGCTCCAGAAGTCGGGATCGCTCTGCGTGCGCTGCAGCAGGCTCCGGCGCGCCGCCTGCGTGCGCGCCGCGTCCAGTCCCGGCCAGCGTGCATCGGTGCCGTGGATCACGAGCTCGAGCGCCATGCGGTTGAGCGCCGGGTAGAAGAGCTCGCTGCTCGCCGTCGCTGCGGCCTGCGTCTCGGCCTGCCCGTAGGCCGCGGCGGCCTTGTCCAGCGCCTGCCGGGCCGCGCCAGCGTCCCCTGCGCGCTGCTCGAGCATGGCCAGGCGTTTCCACCCCGAGCCGACCAGGCTCAGCCGTTCCACCGTCGGCTGGCGGCCGGCCAGCGACTGCAGCCGCGCGAT
>JACZKT010000075.1 GCA_014859905.1 Rubrivivax sp. | reverse complement strand
GGCGCTGGCCGGCACCGGCTGGGTATTGACTTCGGCTTCGCTCATCACGCGCTTCGCCGCCGCGCCCGTCGCCAGCCCGGCCGACTTCCTGCACGTGGTGGTGCTGAGCCGCCAGGACTGGCTGTTCGAGATCTGGCTGGTGCTGGGCAGCGTGCTGGCGGCGCCGATGTTCGCTTCCAGCGTGGTCGCCATTCCGCTGCTGCTGGACCGCGACGTGAGCGTGCCCGACGCCGTGCTCGCCAGCGTGCGCGCGGCACTTCTCAACCCGGTGCCGATGGCGTTGTGGGCGACGCTGATCCTCGTCGTCACGCTGCTGGGCATGGCCACGGCGCTGGTCGGCCTGATCGTCGCCGTGCCCTGGCTCGCGCACGCCAGCTGGCACGCCTACCGCGACCTCGTCGAGCCAGAAGGCGGAAGTCCGCGCTGATGTTCGGCTACACCGAGGAGCAGATTGCGCAGTTCGGGCTGACCTTCGGGGTCGGCGCGTTCATGCTCTACATGGCCTTCATCATCTGGCAGCTGGCGCGCGAATCGAAGGCCGGACGATTCGGCACCTTCGTGCTCTTCCTGGCGCTCGGTTTCGGCCTCGTGGGATTCGCCGCCAAGTCGGTGATCAAATTCTTCATCGAGGGCGGCTGAGCACGGCCGAAACCGGCGCGCCGGCCAGGGGCCGGCGCTCGTTTCTCTGACCGGAGCCCCCTCGCGGAGGGGGCTCGGGGGAGCCCAGGCTCTCCCGCAGGGTTGAACGCCAAGGGCGTTCAACCCCCTCCCGGAGGGGGCTTGGGGGAGCCGTACGTTCACCCGAAGGGTTGAACGCGGGCTGCGCCCGCGTTCAACCCATGTGCAAACCGCCGTTGCAGGAAAAGTCGGCGCCCGTGGTGAAGCCGGAATCCTCGCCAGCCAGCCAGGCGACGATGGCGCCTATCTCTTGCGGCGTGCCCAGGCGCTTGACCGGAATCGTGGCGATGATCTTCTCCAGCACCTCGGGCTTGATCGCACGGACCATGTCGGTGCCGATGTAACCCGGGCTCACGGTGTTGACGGTGACGCCCTTGCTCGCCACTTCCTGCGCCAGCGCCATCGTGAAGCCGTGCATGCCGGCCTTGGCCGCCGAGTAGTTGGTCTGGCCGGCCTGGCCCTTCTCACCGTTCACCGAGCTGATCTGGATGATGCGGCCCCAGCCCTTTTCCACCATGCCCGGCACCACCTGCTTGGTGACGTTGAACATGCTGTTGAGGTTGGTGTCGATCACCGCGTGCCAGTCTTCCGGCGTCATCTTCAGGAACATGCGGTCGCGCGTGATGCCGGCGTTGTTGACCAGCACGTCGATGGCGCCGTACTCTTCACGCGCCTTCGTGAAAGCCTGCACGGTGGAGTCCCAGTCGGCGACATTGCCCACCGAGGCGTGGAACTCGTAACCCTGGGCCTTCTGTTCGTCGAGCCACTTCTGCCAGTCTCGGCTGGGGCCGCAGCCGGCGACGACGCTAAAGCCTTCCTTGGCCAGGCGCTGGCAGATCGCGGTACCGATGCCGCCCATGCCGCCCGTCACGTATGCCACCTTCTTCGTCATTTGTCACTCCTTGGTTGCGTATCTCACCCGCAAGCGTGGCTTGCAGCCACGGGCTGGTCAATCAGGGTTAGCGTTCAAGCGGGACGCCTGCGGCGAGGGCTCCTGGACGTCCTCAAGCCTTGGCCTTGACGTAGCGGCCCGGCGCCGGCTCGATGGCCTTGAATTGCCGGTTGCCCGGCGCTTTGGGGGCCGCCACCTGCCTGCCGGACAGCGGCTTGAGCCAGCCGCTCCATTCGGGCCACCAGCTGCCGGCGTGCTCGGTGGCGCCTTCGAACCAGGCTTCGGCGCTGGCCGGCAGCTTGTCGTTGATCCAGTGGCTGCGCTTGCCCTTGGCCGGCGGGTTGATGACACCGGCGATGTGGCCGGAGGCGCCGAGCACGAACTTGCGCTTGCCCTTCAGCAGCGGCATCGACGCATAGGCGGCCTGCCACGGCACGATGTGGTCCTCGCGCGAGGCATAGACGAACACCGGCGCCTGGATGCTGCCGAGGTCGACCTTCTCGCCGCACACCGTCAAGCGGCCCGGCACCTTGAGGTCGTTCTGCAGGTAGGTATGGCGCAGGTACCAGCAGTACATCGGGCCCGGCAGGTTGGTCGAGTCGCCGTTCCAGTACAGCAGGTCGAAGGGCGGCGGCGCCTCGCCCTTGAGGTAGTTGCCGACGACGTAGTTCCACACCAGGTCGTTGGGGCGCAGGAAACTGAAGACGGTGGCCAGCTCCTGGCCCTTGAGCAGGCCCGGCCCCTGCGGCGCCTGCTCGCCGATGGTCATCTCGCGCAGTTTCACCGAGCCTTCGTCGACGAAGACGTCCAGGATGCCGGTGTTGGCAAAGTCCAGCAGCGTGGTCAGCAGCGTGACCGAATGTGCCGGCTGCTGCCCGCGCGCGGCCAGCACCGCCAGCGCGGTGGCCAGGATGGTGCCGCCGACACAGAAGCCCAGTGTGTTGATGGTCTCGGCGCCGGTGATGGCCTGCACCGTGCGGATGGCGGTGAGGGGACCGTGCTCGATGTAGTCGTCCCAGGTCTTGCCGACCATGGTCGCATCCGGGTTGCGCCAGCTCATCACGAATGTGCGGTGCCCCTGCTCCACGGTGTAGCGGATGACCGAGTTCTCGGGCTGCAGGTCGAGGATGTAGTACTTGTTGATGCACGGCGGCACGAACAGCATCGGCCGCTCGTGCACCTTGGCCGTCAGCGGCTTGTATTCGATGAGCTGGAAGAACTCGTTTTCGAACACCACGCTGCCTTCGCTGGTGGCAACGTTGCGGCCGACCTCGAACACGCTCTCGTCGGTCTGCGAGACGTGGCCCTTGCGCAGGTCGGCCAGCAGTTGCTGCATGCCGGTGCTGATGCTCTCGCCCTTGGTCGCCAGTGCCTTCTGCAGCGCCTCGGGGTTGAGGGCGAGGAAGTTGCTCGGGCTGGCGGCGTCTATCCACTGTTGCACCGCGAAGCGCACGCGCGCCTTGGTCTTGGCGTCGCCGTCCATGCTTTCGGCCATCTGCATCAGGGCCCGCGCGTTCAGCAGGTACAGCTGCGCGGTGAAGGCCGCCGCCGGGTTGGCCATCCATTCGCTGGCCGCAAAGCGGCGGTCGGCGATGGCTGCGGGCTTGGCGCCCGCAGCCGCCGGCGCCTGCAGTTGCTGCAGCGAATGGTTCCACATCTCGGTGGCACTCTTGACATAATCGGCCTGGATCTGCGCCAGTTGCTGCAGTGGCAGCTTCAGGCCCGACATGGATTTCATGAGGCCTCCGACGGCAGCCCCGAATGCCGCGGCCGGCGCATCCGCCGCGGCCTGCTCCGGCTTAGTCTTGTCAGTCATCGTGTTGTCTCCTGCAGGCAGCCCGCTGGGCGCCGTCTCGGGCCCTTGGCCCCTGTCGTTGTGAACCACGCCGGTTCCAAGCTGGGCAGCTTACCTCGTCATGACGCTGCTGTTCATGTCGTAGAAATCGAAGTCACCGAAGTGCCATGCACATTGTTGCGATCGCCTGGATGTTCGTGGTGGTGATGATGGCCGTTGTCGAGGCGCTGTCCAGCCAAGGCACCGTGCTGGGCGCGGTCTTCACCTTCGTGCTGTACGGGGCGTTGCCGCTGTCGGTGGTGCTGTACATCATGGGCGAGCCGGCACGCCGCCGCGCCCGGCGTGCCGCCGAATCAGTGGCGCCAGACGGCAGCGGCGTGGCGCCCGGTGACGCCGTCGCGCCGGAACGAAAAGAACCTTGAGCCGTCCGCGACGGTGCAGTCCGCGAGCTGGCTGACGGCGTGCACACCGGCGCCGGCCAGCCGGTCGCGCGCCAGCCG
>JACZKT010000074.1 GCA_014859905.1 Rubrivivax sp. | reverse complement strand
GACGTCGTCAAGGCCACCTTCAGCAACCAGGGCGGTTCGCTGGTGCAGTTGGAGCTGCTGGGCTACCGCGACCATGCCGACCGCAGCCGCAACGTGATGCTGCTCGAGCAGAGCGCCAAGCGCCTGTATGTGGCGCAAAGCGGGCTCATCACCGGGCAGGCGGGTGTCGCACTGCCCAACCACCTGACGCCGATGAACGTGGTGGCGGGCGAGCGCACGCTGGCCCCCGGGGCGCAGGAGCTCTCGGTGCGTTTCGAGACGGCGGGCGCCGACGGCAACAAGCTGGCCAAGACCTACACCTTCAAGCGCGGCGCGTACACCATCGGGGTCAAGCACGAGTTCAGCAATGACACAGCGGCGCCCGTCGCGCCGCAGCTCTACCTGCAACTGGCGCGCGACGGCAACCCGCCCGAAGGCGAGTCGAGCTTCTACTTCACCTTCACCGGCCCGGCGGTCTACACCGAGGCCAGCAAGTTCCAGAAGATCGACTTCAAGGACATCGCCAAGGGCAGCGCCGGCCACGCGAAAGAGGGCAGCGACGGCTGGGTGGCCATGGTGCAGCACTACTTTGCCTCGGCCTGGCTGGCGCCGGTGGCCGGGCCGCGCGAGTTCCGCACCGCCAAGGTGGCGGAGAACCACTACACGGTGGCCATGGTGCTGCCGCTCGGCACGGTGGCTCCGGGCGCCACGGCGACCCACGACGCGACGCTGTTTGCCGGCCCGCAGGAGGAAAACAAGCTCGCCGCGCTGGCGCCGGGGCTGGATCTGGTCAAGGACTACGGCTGGTTCACGGTGCTGTCCAAGCCGCTGTTCTGGCTGCTCGACAAACTGCACGGCTATATCGGCAACTGGGGCTGGGCCATCGTTGCGCTGGTCGTGCTGCTGAAGATCGCCTTCTACTGGCTCAACGCCAGCGCCTACCGCAGCATGGCCAAGATGAAGGCCGTGGCGCCCAAGGTGACCGAGCTGCGCGAGCGCTTCAAGGACAAGCCGCAGCAGATGCAGCAGGAGATGATGCGCATCTACCGCGAGGAAAAGGTCAACCCGCTGGGCGGTTGCCTGCCCATCGTGGTGCAGATGCCGTTCTTCATCGCGCTGTACTGGGTGCTGCTGAGCAGCGTGGAAATGCGCAACGCGCCGTGGGTCGGCTGGATCACCGACCTGTCTGCCAAGGACCCGTGGTTCATCCTGCCGGTGCTGATGACGCTGTCGTCGCTGTTCCAGGTCTGGCTGAACCCGAGGCCGCCCGACCCGATGCAGGCCAAGCTGATGTGGTTCATGCCGCTGGCCTTCGGCTTCATGTTCTTCTTTTTCCCGGCCGGCCTGGTGCTGTACTGGTTGACGAACAACATCCTGTCGATCGCGCAGCAGTGGTTCATCAACAAGCGGCTCGGCGTGCTGGGCAAATAGCGCCGGCCCTGCGCAACACGTCACGCCGAGCGCGGGCAGCCCCCTGGACGGGGGTTGAATGCGGCGCCTGAAGTGCCGACGATGCAGGCATGCGGGCGACCCGGCTTCCACACGAGCCGGCTCAGGAGGTCCAGGCGCAAAGCCCCCCGGGGTGGCGCACCGCTCCACCCGCGCCATACCGGCCCTGGGC
>JACZKT010000073.1 GCA_014859905.1 Rubrivivax sp. | reverse complement strand
CGCCCGCCACGCAGACGTTGTCCTTCAACACCACCGTCTTGCCTGCAAGCTTGCCGGTCGCCGCGCCCTGGATCGTGGTCTTCCCATACCAGGCGCCGTACTTGTTCTCTTCGCCCGACGGGCGATAGCCCGGGGTGCGCGGGTAGTTCACCGCGGGCACGAAGTCCGGCATCGCGTCGATCGCGTCGTAAGCGTCGAAGTTGCCCTGCAGCAGGGTGTTGTAGGTGCTTGCCTGCTCTTCAGACAAGTGGATGCCCAAGCTCAGCGCGACGTCTTGGAGCTGGTTCAGCGTGGGGCGTTTGATGGCCATGGATGACCCCGAAGGGTTGTCGATAAATTCTTGATATGCCCCTGCGTCGACAAAGCTGTCGACTCGGTCCTTCGGCCTGGTTCAGGCCTCTCATCCGCTCCAGCCCGGGGTAGGGCCGGAGCGGTGTGGCGGTTCAGGATCATGCGGCCCGTACGCCAAGAAATAAATCCCACCGTAGGCGTGGATGCCGACGGTGGGCTCTTATTGCCCCGTCTCGCCGCCGGCGCGGGACAATATGTTTGGTTCACAATTGACTCTGAGCGCTTCAGCATCGCCTGTCAATGTGCTTTGCGTGGAAATCATCTAATGGATATCCCGCAGCGCCGACGCAGACTGGTAATGAGTGGGCTGCCCGCTCGCACGGCACCGGCTCAATTCACTCCGCAGTGGGCGAGCGCGGCCGCGAACTCCTCGCGCGGCAGATTCCGGCCGATGAAGATAAGCCTCGTTCGCGCGCCGGCCATCGCCTCAGGGGCGGCCGCTGTCCGAACTCATCAGCATGTGCACGCCCTGGAAGGCGACACGACGGCAGAGACTGTCGAGCGCGACAATGCCCCTGTAGCGCATCGGATCCTTCGCATGCGCGGCAAGGCGGGGCCTGGCAGGGTACTGATATGCGTCGTCGCGGGCGACGTAATGAAGTCGGCCTCGTCGAAGCGGCCCTCGGCCTTAGCATGGAGATCGTGGGCTTGGGCAGGATGGTCGCAATGATCGTCGGTCAGTCCACAGTCCGTTAGGTCAAGAGCCTTCAGCGAAAGGAGCGAGCTGCTGTGAAGCACAGCACTCACTCCGGCATCGCCGACTGGGTTGTGGCTGAGGTTCAAGTCGACCAAGTTGACAATCCAAGAGCTCTTCGCAAGAGCGAGCATTCGGAGTGTCAAGATGGAGTTCATGCTGACATTCAGACGAGTGACACGTAGGCGTCTAGCCGTGGCATCTTGAGTTGATCCACAAGCCGGCCGAGCATCGCGCCCATGGCGAACATGGTGGACGCGGCGTGCACAGCGGCGATGGCGGTTGTCGCACATTGCCTGAGCATCGGCGGCATGATCGCAGCGGTGCTCAGTCGGGCGGTAGCCTTCGCGATGCGTTCCGCCGGTTCTGGCGGATCGGTTTCAGCCAGCAGGCTGCCACTTGTGGGGCAGCAGCTCTTCGATCCGGCTGTTCAACTGCGTGGGCAGCCGGGTGAGCACGTCCTTGAGATACGCCCAAGGCTCGTGTCCATGGAGCTTGGCCGACTGCAGCAGGCTCATCACCACCGCGGCCCGCTCGCCTGCCAGCTGGCTGCCGATGAAGAGCCAATTGCGCCGTCCCAGGGCAATCACTGGGTCATTCTGCCCATGTCGGGCAGGAAGTTGAAGTCTTCTACCGCTGGCATCCCTTGTACGGCCGTCGCGTCAGGCGCCAGTACAGCGAGCAGCGCGCCAACGGCGAGGTCGTCCACGTAGAAGTCGAGTC
>JACZKT010000007.1 GCA_014859905.1 Rubrivivax sp. | reverse complement strand
CGAATCTCGATCCCTCCAGACTGCTTGCTTATGGCGTGAGCGTGGCTGATGTAAGCGACGCGCTGGAGCGCAACAATCGCAACTCGGGCGGTTGGTATCAAGATCGCGGCGCCGAGCAATTGGTCATTCGCGGTGTCGGTTGGATGCGCTCTGGTGAAGATGGCCTTGCCGATGTCGCAAATGTGCCCATTAAGGAGGTCGACGGGAACGTCGTGCGGGTGCGTGATGTTGGCCAGGTTTCGTTCGGTGGAGAAATCCGCCAAGGCGCAACATCAATCACGATTCGAGATGCTGATGAGCAGCCATTCGTAATAGGTGAAGTCGTCACCGGTATCGTACTTAAACGGATCGGCGCGAACACCAACGCGACTATCGAGAGTATTCAAGAGCGGATGCCGGTCATACGGGCAGCACTGCCAGACGGCGTGCAGCTGCCGCAGCTGTTCACTGCGCACGTCGAAGGCCTCGTCGTCGTCGGCGAGCTGCTCCAGTTCGGCCAGCGAAAGGCCCAGCGTGCGCGTGGCCAGCGCGGCATGCGCCAGGCGCGCGTCCAGCGGCGAGGCCACGGCCTGCAGCAGGCGCAGCAGGTCGCGTGCCTCGGCGCTGCGGAACACCGAGTCCTTGTCGGACAGGTAGACCGACGCCACGCCGCGCCGGCGCAGCGCCTGGCGCACGGCGGCCGCCTGGCGAGCGCTGCGCACGAGCACGGCGATGTCGGCCGGCCGCAGGCGCTGCAGGCTCAGCGTGGAGTGCCGGAAACCGGCACCGGCATCGTTGAGCAGGGTCACGATGCGCTCGGCGCAAGACTGGGCGAACAGGCGCAGGTGGGTCGCGCTGTCCTGCAGCTCGCTGTCCAGCACCAGCGTGACGGCCGCCGCCGGCCCGTCGGCGGTGACGAAAGACTCCTCGCGGCCGCGCGCCGCCACCGGCACGAAGGGCAGCGGGTCGTCGGCAGGCTCATCGCGCATGCTGGCGCGGAACATGAAGGCGCCTTCGCCGGGCCTGGCCTCGGCGCGTTCGAAGACCTGGTTCACCGCCGCCACCAGCGCTTGCGTCGAGCGATGGTTGGTGCCCAGCACATAGTGGCGCCCGGCGGTGGCGCGGCGTGCGTCGAGGTAGCTGTGGATGTCGGCGCCGCGAAAGCCGTAGATCGACTGCTTGGGGTCGCCGATCAGCAGCAGCGCGGTGTCACGCGCGTTGTCGGCGATGCGGTAGAGGCGCTCGAAGATGCGCGCCTGCAGCGGCGAGGTGTCCTGGAACTCGTCGATCAAGGCCACCGGGGTCTGCGCCAGGATGCGCTGGCGCAGCCGCTCGGCGTTGGCGCCGTTGTGCGCGGCATCCAGCGCCTGGTCGAGCCGGCGCAGCAGGTCGGCGAAGCCGAAAGTGCCGGCCTGCTGCTTGAGTTCGGCCAGGCGACGCTGAATGCACGCGGCGGCGTGCAGGCGCAGCGCCGGGGCGAGCGACGGCATGGCAGCCAGCGCCCGCGTCAGGTGCGCGAAGGCTTCGAAATGCGGCGGCAGCGCGACGCTGCCGCCGGGCCTGATCACCTCTTGCAGGCCTGCCGGCGTCAGGCGCGTGGTGCCGGTCTTCATGTCGGGCGACTCGGCCTGCGGGTCGCCAGCCCAGTCGGCCAGGGCGGCCAGCCAGGCGGTGTAGTTCTTCTTCGTCAGCCTGCGCTTTTCGAAGGGGCAGGATGGGCCGTCGTACTGGCTGTCCAGCCAGTCCTGCATCTCGCGCGCCCGCTCGGCCCAGCCTTGCTTGAGCCCGGCCAGCGTGGCGGCGCGCTCGGCGCACAGTCCGTCAATGAGCTCGCCCAGGCTGCCGGCGCCCGCACCGGCCGGCAGCTCGTGGTCGACGAGCGGCTGCGCGGCGCGAGCCAGCGCATCGACGCCGCCGCACACGGCCAGCGCCAGGTCCAGCGCTGCGGCGGACAGTGGGTAGAACTGCTGCCGCCAGTAGTCGCGCGCCGCCTCGGCCAGCATCGCGCCGTCGTTGGCGGCCAGCTCCTCGTCGAACAGGCTGCCGCTGTCGAAGGCGTGTTCGCGCAGCATGCGCTGGCACCAGGCGTCGATGGTGTGCACCGCCGCGTCGTCCATGCTCTCGGCGGCCATCGCCAGGCGCCAGGCCGCGCCCGTGCGTGCCGTGCCGGGTGGGTAGGCCGCCAGCAGCTCGGCGAGCAGGCTGTCGCCCTCTGCGGGCACGGCCTCGCCGCGGAAACAGCGCGCGGCTTCGAGCAGGCGGGCGCGGATGCGGTCCGACAGCTCGCGCGTCGCCGCTCGGGTGAAGGTCATGACCAGGATCTCGGCCGGCACCAGCGGGCGGCCGAGGCCCGCCTCGCCACCATGACCCAGCACCAGCCGCAGGTACAGCGCGGCGATGGTCCAGGTCTTGCCGGTGCCGGCGCTGGCCTCGATGAGGCGGCTGCCCCACAGCGGGAAGCTCACCGGCTGCAGCGTCTCAGTCATCGGCGTCGGCTCCCGCCGCAGCGGGTTCGGCGGCGACATGCAGGTCCAGGCTCACGTCCTTGGCGACCCACTCGGCCAAAGGCCCGTAGGCACGCTGCGCCAGCGTCTCGAAACGCCCGTCGGCGCGCAGCGCTGCGTAGTCCGGGAACAGGCGCGCCAGGCAGGCTTCCTCGCGCTCGCCGGGCCGGCCGGGCGTGAACTCGCTGCCGTCGTAGACGACGGCCACGTCGCGCGCCTGCTGCACCAGCGCCAGTGCCGTGCGCGGCGCCAGCGGCAGCGGCGCCGCGCTGCCGTACAGGCCGTCGTGCCAGGTCTGCATCAAATCGGCCAGCGCTGCCGACGCCGGCCCCTGCGCCCAGGGCTGGACGGTGACACAGGCATCGCGGGCGACGATGACACCGGACACCGCCACGCCGCTGGCGCTGGCGGCGAGCATGCGCACCCAGGCGCCGAGCAGGCGATCGGTGCGTACGGTGCCCTTCTTGGGGTCGGCACACAGCTTGCCGGGCACCAGATCCAGCCAGACCGCGGGTGTGCCGGCGCCGTCAGCCGCGGCGCGCAGGCCACCGAGC
>JACZKT010000072.1 GCA_014859905.1 Rubrivivax sp. | reverse complement strand
CCGGGTAGGTGAGCTGGGTCTTGTAGGCGGTCTTGTCCATCGCCGGCAGGAAGTAGGGGCCGCAAAGGCCCGCCTTGCCATGCCAGCCCCAGGCCAGCAGTTCGCGGTGCATCTTGGCCGTCAGGCGCTGCGCGATCAGGGCCGCCGTGCGAACACCGCCCATGTGGTACGGCACGTGGCCGTCGAAGGGGTAGATGCCGCCCTGGCAACCGGCGCACCAGAACATCGCGGCAATGCCGAACCCTGCGGTGGCGGCCACGCAATCGGCGGCGCATGCCGCCACAGCCACCGGGTTCGCGAAGAGCACGGCTTCAGGATTCAGGATCAGGGTCAGCTCGTCGTCGTTCCACAGCGGGTCGACCTCGGTCAGGTAGGCCAGGTCGAACGAGCCGCGCTCCAGACAGGGGAAGTCGGTCACCACCTCCAGCCAGTACAGGACCGGGTTCACGTAGAAGTGGGCCTGGTAGAAGCTGCTGCCGTCGCCGTCCCCCTCGGCGCGCGTGAAACGCGCGGCGGCCGGGGCCGAGATGCCCGGGTCGAGATCGATGCCACCCAGTGACGCGAGGCAGAAGGGCTTACGCACCACCTCCACGTGGCGGGCCGGTTCCCAGAAGCCGATGGACAGACCGATCGACGGGTTTACGCCGCAGCTGCAGACCGGGCTCGGCGGGTTGGCGATGTCCTCCTGTCCGTCGACGTTGGCGATCGTTGCGCTGCCGATGCTGATCGGCAGGATGCAGCTCCAGCAGATCTCGGTGATGGGATTCGGGAAGCGGCCGGTGCAGGTCAGGCTGTCGGCGGCTTGCGAGAGCGCGGGCAGCAGGCCCGCCGTCAGCGCGAGCAGGGTCGCGAGCACGAAGTGGCATCGTGGGCGGCAGACGTTCATGGCAGCCCGACCTCGTCGACGCGCAGCCGTTGGCCTTCCTGCGAGACCAGGGCCGGGACCTGCCGGATGCCGAAACGCCTCGTCAGAGTGCCCTGCTGGTCGAAGTACACCGCCACCCGCCAGACCTTCATCAGGTCCAGGTAGGAGCCACCGGTGAGGATGGGCTTGACCTTGCCGCCATGGCTGGCGATCAGCTCGCGTGCCCGCGCGACCTGGCGTGGGTCACGGGCGTCGAAGAACAGCAAGTGCTTCGACAAGGAGACCACCTCGAGCGGGTTCTTGCGCGTGCCCGCGGCGAACAGCAGCCGACCCTGGGCGTCGACGACGTTTCGGTCCAGCACGAACGTCGGATCGACGTAGAAGGTACGGGCGGTCTCGGTCGCACGCAGGCCCGCCACTGGTTGGGGTCGCTTCACGGCGTCGATGCCACGGGACTGCGCCTCCTGCATCAGGCGCTGCATCTCGCCGCTGCGTTCCTTGTCGCGCAGGCGCTGCTCGATGAAGTTCAGCAGATGCGGCTCGGCGATGCCGTAGGTGGGCCCCAGCGTGCCGAGGTCGGCCGCGCCCACAAGAGTCGGGAGCAAGGTCAAGCCGAGTGCGGTGCAGGAGACGACGACCGGATTCATCGCGAGGCGCGCCGTTTACAGGCGATCCGCTGACCGAGCTGGGCCTGGGTGGCGCTGTCGCGCAGGTGGCTCGCACGGATCATCGCCATCAGCGTCGGATCGCCGTCGCCGTCGGACATCGCCCGCCGAAGGTCGGCCGTGGCCAGCTGCCGGCCGCAGCGATGCTGGTGGGCCTGCAGGTAGGCCCTGGCGCCTTCTTCGGCAGCCGGCGCAATCTGTGCCAGCAGGCCGAGGTAGTCGGCCATTGGCATGTCGTTGGCCACCGATGGCGGTGTGGCGGCGGGTGCGGCGCCGGCCGCCCCGAATGCCAGCGCGACGCTGAATGCCGCAGCCTGGGCTGCACTGCGGACGACGACGCTCCTCATCGCACCACACTTCAGAACAGCGGTACCACCGTGCCCAGGACTTGCCCGGCCTGCACCAGGCCGCTGGTGCGATAGCGCGAGTCGAAGGAGTCGGCGCTCGTGCCCTGCACGTAATAGTGACCCGGCGGGATTACCGTGGACGCGATCGGGTCGAGCGGCCGCCGGTCGAAGGCATGGGTCTTGGCAGTGCCGACGACCTGGCCGTTGATCGCCACCGTGCGCCCCGACACCGTCACGGTGTCGCCGGGCAGGCCACGCACGATCTTGAAGAACGGCTGCCCGCTGAGCCCCGGATAGTCGGTGCGCGCCTCCCCGGCGAACGCGAAGACGACGTAGTCGCCGCGCTGCAGGTCGTGCGGGCAGTAGTGCATCACTGCGACGCTGTAGGGCAGGCTCGGCGTCCAGTTGAACAGCACCGGCACCCGTGGCGTCGGGTCGACGAACAATCGGGTGTACGCAAGACCCCAGACGGCAAAGATCGGCAGGTAGAGGACCCAGCGGGCGCGCATGTGCCGCAGGAATTCAGCGAACTGACCCACGAAGCGGCATGGAGCGCTGGTCATGGTGCCTCCACCTTGCGGCGCAACTGGGCCGTCAAGTCCACCGTGCGCGGCGTCGGCCCGGCAACGGCGCTCTTGAGCACCACCAGGCAGCCGCAGTCTTGGGGCAGCTCCTCCAAGGCGAGCGGCAGGCGCTGGGAGAAGGTGCGTGCCATCGCGAACGCCTTCTCGCGCTCGTTCTCGGACCCGGCCTTCGTGAGGATCAGCGTGAACTCGGCTTCCTTCTGGCGGTAGACCTCGCCGACATCGACGACGCCGACGCGTTGCGCGGGTCGCACCACCATCCGGTCGTAGGCGGCCAGCGTGCCGAACACAATCAGCAAGGCGAAGGCGGCGTTGAGCAGCAGCGCCTTCATACGGTATGCCCCCGTCGCCGCAGCAACTCGGCGATGGCTTCGTCGATGCCCAGACCCTGCGCGCGCAATTCGTCGATGGGCGCGTTGTCCTCCAGCTTGTTGGAGAACAGCAGGTGCGTGGCCGGGTCGAGGATGTTGCGCGCCACCCCTTCGCCCACCGGCGAGGAGATGTAGACCTCGGAGAACGAGCCCGGCTCGGTGCGCAGCGAGTTCAGCAGCCGCTTCTTCGGCTCATCCATCGACAGCCGGCCCTTGCGGTCGAGCATCTCGATCGACTCGGGCTTCTGGCGCAGCAGGAAGACCCAGTCCGAGCAGTTGAAGGCGGCCTCCATCTGGGCCGAGCCGTAGTAGTCGTCGGCGCTCTGCGTGGCCGTGCCCAGCGAGCCGCCGTACTTGCGAGCGCGCCGCGCCGCTTCTTCCACCACTGCGGCCTTGACCGGGTCGTCGGCGCCGATGTCACCGAGTTGCTGCTTCAACTCGTCGATGAAGAGCACCTTGCGCCGGTTGCGCGTCAGGTACATCTCGCCAGTGATCTGGTGCAGCAGCAGGATGTTGACCACTGCGTGCAGGTCGGGCCGGCGCTTCAGCTCCTCGTTTTCGATGACGACGAAGTCGTTCGCGAAGTCGATGTTGTTGCGACCCTCGAAGAAGCGCTCGTACTGGCCGCCCCGCGCGTACGGGTTCAGCATGATCGCCAGGTCCTTGATGCGCGAGTCGTTGATCGCCCCGAGTTCCTCGATGGTCCCGCCCTTGAAGGCATCGCGCAGCGCGGTCACCGTCAGGTCGTTGCCGTGGGCCTTGAACAGCTTGAGCACCATCGCCGAAATGGCCTTGTACTGAACCTCGTCCAGCGGCCGGGACATCGAGGCCATCTTGGAGATGGCCGGCACCAGCATGTCGATGTCCTCGTTGACGTCGACGATGTGGGTGAACGGGTTCAGGCAGATGTCCACATCGGGCTTGAACTCGATGTAGGTGCCCTTGGCCTTGCGGCACAACTTCTCGAAAGAGCGGCCGAGGTCCAGCATCCAGACCTTGGCGTCGATGGCGCGGTACGACCAGGCCATCTCGTTCATCAAGACCGACTTGCCCGACCCGGGCGCGCCGATGATCGCGAAGTTGTAGTTGCCCAGGTCGTTGTCGAAGATGTCCAGCGTCATCAGCTGGCCGCGTCGGCCGCCGAACACCAGGGCCGGCGTGCGCGTGCCGCGCCACTCGGCGATCAGCGGCGCCAGGTGGATCGCATTGGCCATCGTCTTGCGCGAGACCCGGCGCATCTTGGCCAGGTCCCTGTGGAACTTCTCCGACAGCGTCATCGGCAGGCTGGCCAGAAGCGCCTGCCGGTGCATGTAGACGTCGGCGTTGAGCTGGAAACCCCGGCCCCGCCAGATGGCGTTGGCGGTCTCCTGAGCGGCCACGGACTTGCCCGGCGCCGAGAAAATGGCGAGCTGGTGGTAGAGGCTGACCAGGCTGCTGCCGATGTCGATGGCGTTGGCCGCCGCCGTCCAGTCCTGCAGCTTCTTGCCGACGTCCGGCATCACGTCGGCCATTTTGCTCTTGGCGTTCTGCGTCGCGCGTACGTGGTTGGCGGTGACGACCGACTTCACGACGTTCGGGTCGAGCACGTGCACGCCCATGGTCAGCAGGAAGGGTGCGCTGTACTGCAGCGCCGGCTGCATCAGGTCGCCGATCAGAGATCCCATCTGCCACAGCGCGAAGCGCTCAGGGAAGGACTTGATCGAGTAGAAGCGCGCCTCGAGAACGTCCGCGCCGTTTTCCTTCCACAGCCGCAGGCCGGCCGGGTGCGGGTCCTGGATGGTGTCGAAGTCGACGATCTGGTCGCGGATCTCCCTGCCGTCGTCGTAGTGCAGGTTGGGTGCGTCGGTCTGCGAGACGCGGTCGGGGTTGGTGAACAGCGCGCACCAGTTGATCAGGTCGGCCGCATCGCAGACGCGGTTGGGCAGCGACGCCGAGCGCAGCGTCGACGACATCGACTCCCGCAGCGCCATCAACTCGTCGCGCCGGGTCAGGTCCTCGGCGTCGGCGGTGACTGCCACGCTCATCATCAGCCTGAAGTCGCGGATCGTGTAGTGGAAGCCGGCCGTCAGCGACTGCTGCGCACCCTGTAGCAGGTGGCCGACGCGCTGGCGGGCCAACCGGTGGAAGAGGTTGTCGTTGCGCGCCGGGCGACCCCAATGCTTGGCCTTGTCGGCCTGGTCGGTGTCCTCGACGCGCAGGTTGGCGTAGCGGCGCAGTTGCTCGCGCACGTGGGGCGACGCGAAAAGGTGGAACTGGATGCCGGTGCCGGGCGGGCAGGTCGAGTACAGCGAGATCAGCACCTCGGCCATGCGCTCGTCGGCGCCGGACTGCGGCATCACCTCCAGCATGAAGCCCACGCTGTCGCGGTTGACGAACAGCTTCTCGGCGGCCAGGTAGGCGGAGTAGGGCAGCCAGGAGGCGAACTGCTCGGCCGGTGAGTCCATGGCCTGACCAAAGCCGATCCAGGCGGACCGTGCCGCTTGCGGCGAAGAGGGTCGGGATGATGTTTGCGGGAAGGGCATCGCGCAGTCCTCACTCGGTGCCGTCGGTGCGTCCATAAGGGCGGCCTGCAGGTGGCACCAAACCCGGCAGTAGGGTCTCGGTGGATGGCAGGCGGGTCGCGCCCTTCAGGGGTGGAAGCGCGGTGGCGCCATCCTTCGGCTCAATGGCCGGCGCTGTGCCGCGCGGTGGTGGTCGCAGCGGCGCATAGGCTTCGCGTATCTGGCGCTGGGCATGCTCGATCAGCCACTGACCGCTGTCGATCTGCACGTACACGTAGCCCTGGTCGTAGAGGTCGCGATCCGCGTCCTCCCAGGGCTTGAACCACAGCCGCAAAATGCGCGCCGAGGAGCGTAGAGGGGTCGGCAGCGGACCCAGCGAGCCGGAGGCGGTGCTGGCGTTTGCCGGGCCCGGTGGCAAGGCCAGCGTGCCCGGCGCGGGTAACGCGGCTGGGCCGCTCGCGGCCATAGGCGCCGCCAAGCGAGGTCGCTGGCTCGGCAGGTTGTCCTGGATCGCGTTCGCGTAGGTGCCGGAGACCGAGTCGCAGGTGATCCCCTCCGGGGCCTTGCATGCATAGTCGGAACTGCCGCTCAGCCCCGACATGTTGGCGCAGCCGCCTAACGCCACAGCGGTGACGGCGATGCGGCTTCGCCAGGGCGATGCATGCATCGCGTTCACGGCCGCACCTCCGCGACTTGTTTCAGCCGCGCTTCGAGCACGGCGCGATCGACATAGCCGTCGGTGCGGGACCCGTCGGCCCAAACCAGGGTCGGTGTTCCTTGCACGCCCAGTCGATGCGCCAGCGCGAGATTGCGGTCCACCGGGTGATCGCAGGCGGATGCCGCGCTCAGCATCGAGGCATCGCCCTGGAGCATGAAGCGATACCAGGCCTGTTCACGGTCGGCCGCGCACCAGATCGCGACCGGCCGGGCCTGCCCCTGGAACGGCAGCAGGAAGGTGTAGATCGTGACGTCGTCCAGACCGGCCAGCTCCGGCTCCAGCCGGCGGCAGTACGAGCATCCCGGGTCACTGAAGACGGCGATCCGCCGCTGTCCGGTTCCCCGCACGGTCTTGATGGCGTCACCGAGGGGCAACTGGTCGAAGGCGAGCGGCGCGCCGGTGCTGGCCGATTGCGTGGCATTCCCGTCTGGCCGAGCACCCTGCACGGCGCCTTGCGACGCGGCCGCGGCCACGAGTTTGGGTCCCGTCAGGTCGCGCATCGTCTGCGTGTCGAACACGCGGCCGAAGAAGAAGTAGCGCGGATTCTTCGCTGCCACGTAGGCCACGTTGCTGTTCATCCAGACCTCGTAGACGCCATGCACCGGTGAGCGCGTCACCTGGCTGAACTGGGTTCCGGGGTGGGCCTTCTTCAGCGCCGACAGCAGGCGGGCTTCATCCGGTGTCGCAGCGAATGCCGCGGTTCCGGCCGCGCCGGCCGCGATTGCGCAAAGGACGGGCAGGAGCTTCTGGCGCCGCAGCGGGCGGCGCGCGTGTTCAGTAGTTGCCATCGTCGGAAGCCTCCTGGTAGCGGTCGTGGGGCGCGGCGTCGGACCGAGAAGCGCGACCAGCGTTGCCCGCCCTCGGCACATCGATGCGCACGCCCTTGGTGATGACGACATCGATCTCGCGGCCGGCATCGACCTCGATCACGGGGAATGTGTTCTCGGCCAGCTTGATGTAGTACTGGGCCAGTCGGTCAAGCGCCCGGCCGACACCGGCGCCCAGGCCCGCGCGGTACGTGTCGGCGCCGGAGGTGCTGGCGATGGTGCCGAGCGCGGAGGTGCTGTAGCTGGTCGACGAGGTGGCCAGGCCCTGGCCGATGCCGCTGACCACACCGGCCAGCAGCGCATTGGCGAGCATCTGGCCCTGCTTGGTGACGAGGCGGCCGCGCATGCCTACCTTGCCGTCTTCGCCGTAGACGCTGCCCTGGATCTTCACTTCCAGTGCCGCGCCATCGGAGCGCACGCAAGACAGGTTCTCCGTGCGCAGGTAGGCACGCTCGGAGCTGATGTCGCCGTAGCCGGCAGCGATCACGAAGCAGTCGCGGTACTCGCCGCGGAAGCGGTTGGGCAGCACCGAGTTGTCGGACAGGCGGATCAGCACCGGATGCGGATTCGACTGCGACTGCCCACCGGTTGGCGCATCCAGACCACCGAGCAGCGTGCCTCGGGTGAAGCTGACGGGCAGGAAGGTGGAGACCGTGCGCGGTTCGGTCGAGGAACTGGCAGCGGCCTGGGAGCCGCTGGTGGCGGCCGGTGGGACGGACCTGTCGACCAGGGTTACGCGACTCAGAACCGGCGCTACCGGCATGGGCACCGGCAGCCCCATCGGCATGTTGGGTTGTCCCGGTGGCATGGCCGTGGGAGACAGCGACCGACCGGCGGCAAGGGCTGGCGTCATGGGTGGCGGTGGCAGCGGCAAGCTGGCCGCAGGCGGCAGAGTGGTGGACGCTTGCGGTGGCGGCGCGGGCAAGGCCGGTGTCTGCCCGGCCTGCGCCGCGGAGGTCAGACGCTGCTCCAGGTCCGCGAAGCGCTGCATCGTGCGCGCCTCGAACGCCTGCCGGTCCTTGTTGAGCCGACCCTGTTCCTCGCGCTCGCTCTCGTATTGGGCCAGCTTGCTGCCCGCGGTGCCGACCCACTGGTCGACCGCGTTGACCTGCTGCCCCGGGGACATCACGCCGATGTTTGTCACCGTGCCGGGCGTGCCGGCGGGTGACTTGGCGATCTGGTCCTTCGCCCCGTTGTCCGTGAACGCGAAGATCAGCCACAGCATGCCGACGCCGCCCAGCAGGATGGTGCCCAGCATGGCGTACTGGCGCTGTTTGGGTGAAAGCCGTTCGAGCGCCGCCCTGAACGCGCCCTTCACCGTTCCTGTTGCCGAGGCCGCAGCGCTGGCCAGCGGCGCGTTCATCGCTCGCCTCCGCGTCGGATCACGAACACGTTGGTGCTTTCGCCGGGGCGCAGGTTGTGGTTCTCCACCGCCACACCGACCACCTGGCCGCCCGCCTTGCTGTCGGGGCGGTCGAACTCCTGCTCGGCCACGACCATGACCGTCTGGCTCACGTTCTGCAGCAGGTACTTTTCGCCGAGCAGGCCGCGCCCTTCGTAGCGCCGCATCAGCGCGAACCGCGCTTCGGCCCAGAGTTGCATCGGGCGGTTGACCTCGTCGACGCGGATGTCGGGTGGCACGCGGTCCGAGGCCATCGCCACCAGCATCGCTTTCATGGCGCGGATGTGGTTGGCAGAGGGGCCTGACGGTCCTGAAGGTCCGGTCATGCCTTGCGGGTTCTGCGGAGCCCCGTTGCCGGCCGCGGCAGGGCGCAGCGACTTGTCGCGGATGACGATCGTGTCGGCCGGCGTGTCCGAGCGGCGCAGCACCAGGGTGTAGGTGGCCTGCGCCGACGAGATGAACAGGTTGACCGGCTTGGCCGAGTCCCCGACCGGCCGGATGTAGATCTCGCCCTTTTCGCGGTCGCACTCCAGCACGATCTCGCCGCCCGGATTGGCGGCGGGTGCGACGATGCCGGCGGACGTTGCGGCGGCATTGCCCGCACCGCAGCTGCTCGAGTGAATACTGCCGAACACGTCGGTGATCGGCGCGCCCTCGATGCGGATGCGCGTGGGTTCCTTGATCGACAGGATGGCCTCGATGGCCACGCCGTCGCGGGCGTCGAGCACCTGCAGCGCATGCGCGGGTTGCAATGCGGCCGCACAGAGGATCAGCGCCGACGCCGCGGGCCGCCACGCGCGCTGGGCGATGTCGTTACTTGGCCGCATTCGGCATCTCCTTGAACGTCTTCAGGTGCATGCGCCCGCCGCTGTAGCCGAAATCGACCTGGTAGGCCTTGAGATCGTTGGACGTCTCCAGGCCGTTCACCAGCGTGCGCAGGCGCCCTCGGACCACCACCGACTGGGCGTCCTCGCTGGGCACCAGTTGCTGGGGCATGAAGAAGGTGCTGGCGTTGATGCGCTTCAGGCGCGCCGCTTCCAACTCCTGCCGCGTCTTGAGCTCGCCGTGCTGCTCGGGCTCGACGTAGCCCAGCAGGATGTCCTTCTTCCAGTCGATGGACGCAGGCGTCACGTCGAGCACCAGCCAGGCGATGAAGCTGCCCATCTGTTCCAGGTACTCGCTGCTGGCCTTGTCGCGCGAGACCCAGAACGACTTGTTGATCGACGGCGGCACGACCACCGTGCGCACCGTGCCCAGCAGGTTCAGGATCACGACGAGCGCCAGCAGATGGCCGCCTGCCAGCAGCCCGACCGTCAGGCCCAGGCCCCGGTTGCGGCGGCGCATCTCCTTGATGTCGCCGTTCAGACGTTCGAAGTCCATGGGCGTCTTTCGCGCGAGCCTCAGCCGACCATCCGACGAATGTGCGAAGGCGGGGTGGCGCGCATCGCGGTGATCGGGCTCGTGGGCAGGTGCCAGTACAGCCAGTGCATCGCGAAGGCCGGGTGCTTGTCGGCCTTGATGCGCGCGATCCAGCGCGACGTCAGCAGGCCTGTCACGATGCACAGCGCGAAGGAGACCTTCGAGCCGGACATGTAGCCCATGAACAGCCCGAAGAGGATCGGCGCAGCGACGTCTACGTCCCAGAAGCCGATCTTCCACTGGTCATCCAGGCGACGCGGGATGTAGGTGTCGGCTTGCATGCGGCCCCCGGGATTTGTCGCGCAGCAGCCTCAGATGACCGCGCCCATGATCGCGCCGGCGATCACCAGGCCCACGGCCGCGAAGATGGCCAGGCCGACGTAGAACAGAACCGGCCCGAAGTTGCGCAGTGCGGACAGTGAGATGAGCGCGACGACGAAGCCGACGAAGCCGACCAGGGCCTTGATGCCAGGGCCGAGCGCGGCGATCTGCGCCAGCGCCGAGGTCATCGGACCGGTAATGCCGGTGAACGCCACCAGGTCGAGCGCATGGCCCGGGAAGGCCACGCCCAGGCCCAGCAGGAGCAGCCCGAACAGGGCCATCACCGTCAGCGGACGGCGAGGCGACAGGCGGAAGGTGGATGCGGGAGCGAGAGTGACGGTGCTCATGGAGTCCTCCAGATGTGGTTGAGCGAATGACACGTGATGGGGTGGGCACCGTCAGCCGAACCGGTGGGGCCGGTGGGTTGCAGGAGCTCGGCGGGTCGACAGCGGGTCGGAGCGGGTGATGACGGCACGTGGGGCGGGTGACGTCGGTCGAACCCGTGCCGTGGCCAGTGGCCAGTGGTGGTACGTGGATTCATCACAGGTCCTCCGCGTAACGCTCGAACACGACTTCGACGCGACGGTTCATGGCGCGGCCCGACGCGCTGTCGTTGGACGCGGCGTAGCAGCAGGCACCTTCGGCCTGGACGGTCAAGACTGGCGCCAGACGGGGATGTCGAGCTCGCAGGTGCTCGCGTACCGCTTCGGCGCGGGCCAGGGCCAGGGCCTGATTGACCTGAGGAGGTCCGACGCTGTCGGTACGGCCGCTGATGGCGACGCGGCGTGACGTGGGGGCGGCTTCCGCGGCTTCGTCGATCAGGGCGCGGGCAGTCGGGCTGAGCGTCGCGTTGCCGAAGGCGAACTGCACCACGACTTGCCTTGCTGCGCCGGCGGCGTCGGCGCGAGGCGTGACTCGGTTTGCGGGTACGGCCGGAACGTCACGGCGCTGTTCGGCGGGCAGCACCGTTTCGCCGCGACCGAGCGACTCCGGGAGCTCGACGGCAGGCGGCGGCACCGGTGCTGTGGGTTGCCGCTCGCCAGGGAGCGTCTTGGGCGTGACCGCAGGGCATGCCGGCGGCAAACACGTCGCGAAACCGGCGAGCCGGCCGAAGTCGAGCTGCGCAACGTGGACGATGGCGACGGGAGTGGGGCCGCGCGACGGCGCCACCAGGCTGCTGGTTGCGACCACAGGCGCGCTGCAGGATGCGGCCAAGCCTGCACTCGCGGCGGCGAGCACCAAGGCGCCGGCGACACGCGCGAGAGTGGCCTTCACGGTGACACCCTCGCCGACAAAGCCACCGGGACAGCCGCGTGCTGGGACGCGGCGATCGAAGGCATGGTGGCGGCGCCCCCAACCGACGTCGGGCGCGATGCCGGCAGCTTGCGGTAGACCTGCCACGCGTATCGGGAACGCGCCTGTGTGCAGGCCGTTCCCTTCAGCTCCGAACACGCGGCGTTGTAGGCGCCCACGGCGTCCCAGGTGACGCCATTGCGCGCGAAAGAGTGGGCCAGCAGCCAGGCACCGACCTGGATGTTGGTGCAGGGCTCGTACAGCTGCGCCTCGGTGATGCCGTGTCTGGCCAGCGTGCGCAGGTGCGAGCTGTTGATCTGCATGAGGCCGATGTCGTAGGACCCCGTGCGTTGCAGATGCGATCGGTTGACGGCGCGCGGGTTCAGGTCCGACTCGACACGCGCGACGGCGTAGAGCAGTTCGGCGGACAACCCATAGCGTTGCGCCGCCTGCTCCCAGCACGCCACGGCGTGCAGCGGTGCGGACAGCAGCAGGATCGATCCGGCAAGGCAACTCGAACGCATGGCTCAACCCGTCGTGAACTCCAAGACAGAACAACCGCCGGCCGGGGGGCTGGCGAGGGGAGGTCTGGGC
>JACZKT010000006.1 GCA_014859905.1 Rubrivivax sp. | reverse complement strand
CGCGAGAAGGTCAACAGCAGGAGCCGCTGCGGGCTGGCGCCGTTCTGCACCAGCCAGGCCACGCGGGCGGCCAGCGTCATCGTCTTGCCCGAGCCGGCGCCGGCCACCACGAGCAGCGGCCCGGCGTCGGGTGCATGTTCGACGGCCTGGCGCTGTTCGGGGTTCAGTTCGGTGGCGGTGCGCAATCCGGTGTCGGCTGTTCAGACGTACAGGTGGACTGTACGCGCCGCCGGCCGCCGCATCGTGGTTCAATCCGCGCTCATCGGCCGGAGCCTTGCGTGTCGTCGTCCCATTCGCCGCTGTACTTGCTTGAACGCTTCGATGTCGGCATCGTCCGGCTGGATGCCGAGCGGCGCGTGCTCGACATGAACGCCTTCGCGCGGCGCGTGCTGCCGGTGACTGAGAACCAGCCCTTTACCCGCATGGTGCTGGACTTCCATCCCGAACGCTCCAAGTCCAAAGTGGAGTTCCTGCTCGACCAGGCGGCGGTGTGCCCGGTGTCGAGCCCGCCGCCGATGACGATGATCATCAACATCCCGGAGCGCGTGCTGCTGATCAAGGTGTCGCGCATGTCCGACGGTGCCGGCCAGTCCACCGGCTACACGCTGGTTTTCTACGACATCACCGACGTCGTCAGCAGCGAAGCGCCGGCGGGCGCCCGCGAAACCCCGCACCGGCGGCTGAACAAGATCCCCACGGTGCAGGGGCAGCAGATCGTGTTCGTGGACGCCGACCGCGTGCTGCGCCTGCATTCCGACGGCCACTACACGCGCGTCGTCACGGCCGAGGGCAACCGCTTCTGCAACCTCAGCATCGGCGACCTCGAAGCGCGGCTGGAGCCCGAGCAGTTCATGCGCGTGCACCGCAGCCACATCCTGAACTTGCGCGCGGTGCACGAGCTGGTGCGCAGCGAGGGCCGGCTGTCGGTGCGGCTGCAGGGCGACGACGAAGTCATCCCGGTCTCGCGCACCAGCACGGCGGCGCTGCTGGCGCGGCTGGGCTTGCCGGCGGCGCCGCGTCAGGGTTGATCCCGATCTATCGTTTTCCCTGATCCGGCGGGCCCCCGAAGCGGGGCCCGCTGCACTTCGTGCAGCCAGGCGACCGTTCGTGCGGGTGCGGGCGGCTTTCGTGCATCGGTGGCCGATCCGGGCGCCCGACCCTTCGCTTGAGAGGCAGCGGCACTTTGGCGAATACTGCGCCGCTGTCCTGAACAGCCCCCAAGACAAGACCGGAGACGACGCATGATTCCACCCACCTTCGACTACCACGCACCACGTTCCGTGGGCGAGGCGCTCACGCTGCTGGGCACGCTCGGCAGTGATGCCAAGCTGCTGGCCGGCGGCCACAGCCTGCTGCCGATGATGAAGCTGCGTTTCGCGCAGCCGGCGCACCTGATCGACCTCAACCGCATCGCCGAGCTGCGCGGCATCCGCGAAGAGGGGTCCACCGTCTGCATCGGCGCGATGACGGTCGAGAACGAGCTCATCGCCAGCCCGCTGCTGCAGGCCAAGGTGCCGCTGCTGGTGGAGGCGGCCAGCCTGATCGCCGACCCGCAGGTGCGCAACCGCGGCACCATCGGCGGCGACATCGCGCACGGCGACCCGGCCAACGACCACCCGGCGCTGGCCCTCGCGCTGGACGCCAGCTTCACGCTGCAGGGCGCGGGCGGCCAGCGCACCGTGAAGGCCGACGACTTCTTCCTCGGCACCTATGCCACGGCGCTGGCCGAAGACGAGATCCTGGTCGAGATCCGCGTGCCGGCCTGCGCCCCGAAGACGGGCTACAGCTACCACAAGCTCAAGCGCAAGACCGGCGACTGGGCCACCGCCGGTGCGGCCGTGGTGCTGCGGCTGGACGGCGGCGTGGTCAGCCAGGTGCGCATCGGCCTGACCAACGTGGCGCCGATGGCGCTGCGCGCCAAGGGCGCCGAAGACGCGCTGCGCGGCAAGCCGCTCACCGAGGCCACGATCAACGCCGCAGCCGCTGCCGCGATGGCCGCCTGCGACCCCGCCGCAGACCTGCGCGGCGACGTCGAATACAAGACCGCGATGGCCGGCCAGATGCTCAAGCGCGCGATCCGCGCCGCCGCGGCCCGCTGCCAATAAGGGGAGATGAAGATGGCAAAGAAACTGATCAGCGTGAAGGTCAACGGCCGCACGCAGGAGAAGGCGGTCGAGCCGCGCACGCTGCTCGTGCACTTCCTGCGCGAGGAACTCCAGCTCACCGGCGCCCATATCGGCTGCGAGACCAGCCACTGCGGCGCCTGCACCGTCGACATCGACGGCCAGTCGGTCAAGGCCTGCACGCACCTGGCGGTGCAGTGCGACGGCTCCGAGGTGCTCACCGTCGAGGGCCTGGCCCAGGCCGGCGTGCTGCACGCGGTGCAGGAAGGCTTCTACAAGGAACACGGCCTGCAGTGCGGCTTCTGCACGCCCGGCATGCTGATGCGTGCCTGGCGCTTGCTGCAGGAGAACCCGAACCCGACGGAAGATGAAATCCGCGCCGGCATGAGCGGCAACCTGTGCCGCTGCACCGGCTACCAGAACATCGTCAAGGCGGTGCAGTACGCGGCCGCCAGGCTGCAGCAAACTGAAAAGGTGACAGCATGAACGCGCCGACCGACCCCAAGCTGCTCGAACGCAAGGACGCCCTGCAGGGCATGGGCGACAGCCGCCTGCGCAAGGAAGACGCCCGCTTCATCCAGGGCAAGGGCAACTATGTCGACGACATCAAGATGCCCGGCATGCTGCACATGGACATCGTGCGCAGCCCCTACGCCCATGCGCGCATCAAGAAGATCGACAAGTCCGAGGCGCTGAAGGTGCCGGGGGTCATCGCGGTGCTGACCGCCGATGACCTGAAGCCGCTGAAGCTGCACTGGATGCCCACGCTGGCCGGTGACGTTGCCGCGGTGCTGGCGGATGGGAAGGTGCACTTCCAGATGCAGGAAGTGGCGGTCGTCATCGCCGAGGACCGCTACGCCGCCGCCGACGGCGTGGAGGCGGTGCAGGTCGAATACGAAGAGCTGCCGGTGGTCATCGACCCCTACAAGGCGCTCGAGCCCGACGCTCCGGTGCTGCGCGAGGACCTGGCCGGCAAGACCAGCGGCGCGCACGGTCCGCGCGAACACCACAACCACATCTTCACCTGGGACGCCGGAGACAAGGCCGCGGCCGACGCCGCCATCGCCGCCGCACCGGTGGTCGTGAGGGAGCACCTCTACTACCCGCGCGTGCACCCCTGTCCGCTGGAAACCTGTGGCTGCGTGGCCAGCTTCGACCCGGTGCGCGGCGAGCTCACGACCTACATCACGAGCCAGGCGCCGCACGTCGTGCGCACGGTGGTGTCGCTGCTGTCGGGCATCCCGGAAAGCAAGGTGCGCATCGTGTCGCCCGACATCGGCGGCGGCTTCGGCAACAAGGTCGGCGTCTACCCGGGCTACGTGTGCGCGATCGTGTCGTCGATCGTGCTCGGCAAGCCGGTGAAGTGGGTCGAGGACCGGGTCGAGAACATCTCGTCCACCGCCTTTGCCCGCGACTACCACATGGACGGCGAGATCGCCGCCACCGCCGACGGCAGGATCACCGGGCTGCGCGTCAACGTCATCGCCGACCACGGCGCCTTCGACGCCTGCGCCGACCCGACCAAGTTCCCGGCCGGGATGTTCCACATCTGCTCGGGTTCCTACGACATACCGGCGGCGTACTGCCAGGTCAAGGGCGTCTACACCAACAAGGCACCGGGCGGCGTGGCCTACCGCTGCAGCTTCCGCGTCACCGAGGCGGTGTACCTGGTCGAGCGCATGGTCGACATCCTGGCGCAGAAGCTGGGCATGGACAAGGCCGAGATCCGGGCCAGGAACTTCATCAAGCGCGAGCAGTTCCCGTACACCAGCGCCTTCGGCTTCGAGTACGACTCGGGCGACTACCAGACCGCGCTGGACAAGGTGCTCGCGGCAGTGGACTACAAGGCGCTGCGCGCCGAGCAGGCCGCCAAACGCGCCGACCCGAACTGCCCGACGCTGATGGGCATCGGCCTGGTGAGCTTCACCGAAGTCGTCGGCGCCGGCCCCAGCAAGATGTGCGACATCCTCGGTGTCGGCATGTTCGACAGCTGCGAGATCCGCGTCCACCCCACCGGCAGCGCGATCGCGCGCATGGGCACCATCTCGACCGGCCAGGCGCACGCCACCACCTACGCGCAGATCATCGCCACCGAACTCGGCATCCCGTCCGAAGTGATCCAGGTCGAGGAGGGCGACACCAGCACCGCGCCCTACGGCCTGGGCACCTACGGCAGCCGCAGCACGCCGGTGGCCGGCGCAGCGATCGCGATGGCGGCGCGCAAGATCCACGCCAAGGCGAAGAAGATCGCCGCCCACCTGCTGGAGGTGAGCGAGAACGACCTCGACTGGGAGATCGACCGCTTCAACGTCAAGGGTGACGCGACGAAGCACAAGACGATGAAAGACATCTGCTGGGCCGCCTACAACAACGTGCCGGCGGGCCTGGAGATGGGCCTGGAGGCGGTGCACTACTACGACCCGCCCAACTTCACTTTCCCCTTCGGCATCTACCTGGCCGTGGTCGACATCGACCGTGGCACCGGCGAGACCAAGGTGCGCCGCTTCTACGCGCTGGACGACTGCGGCACGCGCATCAACCCGATGATCATCGAGGGCCAGATCCACGGCGGCCTGACCGAAGGTTACGCGGTGGCGATGGGCCAGCAGATGCCCTTCGACGCCCAGGGCAACCTGCAGGGCAACACGCTGATGGACTATTTCCTGCCGACCTTCATCGAGACGCCGCACTGGGAGACCGACCACACGGTCACGCCGAGCCCGCACCACCCGATCGGCGCCAAGGGCGTGGCCGAGTCGCCGCACGTCGGCTCGATCCCGACCTTCACCTCGGCCGTCGTCGACGCCTTCGCGCACCTGGGCGTGACGCACATGACGATGCCGCACAGCGCGTATCGTGTCTGGCAGCAACTGAAGGCCTGTGGGGTGAACCTGTAATGGAGGTCAAGCTCGACAAGCGTTACCCGGTTCAGTCCAGCGTCGAGCAGGCCTGGGCGGTGCTGTCGGACGTGCGCGCCACGTCGGCCTGCATGCCCGGGGCGCAGATCACCGAACAGCTCGACGACACGCACTACAAGGGTACGGTCAAGAGCAAGGTCGGGCCGGCGGTGATGACCTTCAATGGCGACATCGAGGTACAGGGGCACGACGCCGCTGCGCGTTCGCTCACGCTGATGACCTCGGGCAAGGACAAGTCGGGATCGTCGGCCACGATGAGCCTGGTGGCCAGCGTCGAGCCGGGCGAGACGCCGGCCAGCTCGATGCTGGTCGGCGTGGCTTTGATCACCGTCAGCGGCAAGCTGGCGCAGTTCGGCAGCCGGCTGCTGGTGCCGGTGTCGGACGCGATGCTGGCGCAGTTCGCCGACAACTTCCGCGCCGCTGCGGCGGCGGTACCGGCACCCGCCATCGCGGGTGCACCTGCGGTAGCGGCGGCGCCCGCCGCAGCACCGGGGCCGGTGAAGGAGCTGAACGCGCTGGCGCTGATGTGGACCGTGATCAAGGCCTGGTTCGCCGGCCTGTTCCGTCGCAAGGCATGACCGACGCGGCGCTGCGCGAGGCGCTGTACCAGGCCGGCTACATTGCCGACGAGGGGCTGGCCACGACGTTGTGGCTGGCCGGCGAACTGCAGCGCCCGCTGCTGCTGGAAGGCGACGCCGGCGTCGGCAAGACCGCGCTGGCGCTGGCGCTGGCGCGGGTGCAGGGCCGGCGCCTGGTGCGCCTGCAGTGCCACGAAGGGCTGGACCTGGCGCAGGCGGCGTACGAATGGAACTATGGCCGCCAGTTGCTGGCGATACGCCTGCACGAGACGCAGTCCGAGCGCGTGCAGGAAAGCGACCTCTTCGCGCGAGACTACCTGCTCGAACGTCCGCTGCTGACGGCGATTTCGAGCGAGCTGCCCTGCGTGCTGCTGATCGACGAGATCGACCGCGCCGACGAGGCCTTCGAGGCCTTCCTGCTCGAAGTGCTGGCCGACTACCAGATCACGGTGCCCGAACTCGGCACGATCACCGCGCGCCATGTGCCGGCCGTGCTGCTGACGAGCAACGGCACGCGCGAACTGTCCGACGCGCTGCGCCGCCGCTGCCTGTACCACTGGCTCGACTACCCGACGCTGGCACGCGAGATCGCGATCGTGCGCGCCACGCTGCCGCTGGCCGAAAGTGCACTCGTCGAGCAGTCGGTCGCCTTCGTGCAGCGGCTGCGGCGCGAGGACCTGGGCAAAACGCCGGGTGTGGCCGAGACGCTGGACTGGATCCGCGCGCTGCACCGGCTGCAGATGATGGCGCTGCCCGAGGACCCGCACGCATTGATGAGCACGCTGGGCTGCCTGCTGAAGACGCGCGAAGACCGCTTCCAGGTCGGGCCGGAGCGGGTGCGGCAGTTGATCGAAGGCCGGCGCGCAGTCGGTGTCGCTGAGAAGGCGACCTAGGATGAAACGGCAGCCGCCAGGCATCGCCACCGCCCGCGCGCATGGGTGCTCGGTGCCGTTGGCTCGGCGCTGGCGCCGTTCGGACCGGCTGTCTGCCTGCGGCCCGTTGCGGACCTTGACTGTCCGCTTTCGCGTGCGGGCTGTGGTGGCGGCAAAGGGGTGTCCGGGCGGGGCGCGGCGTGCGACTGAGGCGGTCGTCGCTACGCGCCGACTGCCCTGCGCTGCTCGGGTCCATGGCCCGGCGCATAACTCGCTGCGCTCACTTCGTTCGCTACGCTCAGACAGGATGCGCCAAGTCAGTCTACGAAGCGCGCTGCGCGCGCGGGCCATGGACCCTGCGCTGCTCGGCGCCTCACACGCACGCCGCGCCCCGCCCGGACACCCCTTTGCTGCTGGCAGTGGTTGCTCTCGGCGAGCGCCCCCGCCGGGCACCGCCTGCCGCGACCGGCGCAAAACGTCGAGCGCAGAAAGCCGACACCCGGCAACGTCCGCAACGGGCCGCCAACTTCCTGTGGATTGACTGCAACTCTGTATCAGGCCCAGCCCCGCTCGCGCAGTTCGCCATCGGCCTGCGCGGCGCCGCTGAACTGCAGCGCGTTCCATCCCAGCCCCCGAGCGGCCAGCACCTTGGGCCGGTGGTCGTCCATGAACACCAGCTCGCCGGGTGCGGCGCCGAAGCACGCCGCCGCGAGTTAGACGATCGCCGCTGCGGGCTTGTTGGCATGGACACGTGCCGGGAACACGCCGTCGCGGGCCAGGTGGGGGATCTCGCGCTGCGGCATCGCCGGCGGCGGCCAGTGGAACAGCACGCCGGCGAAGTCGAACACGATCTTCATGCCCTCAGTCGCGCCAGCAGGCCGGCGGTAGAGGCGTCCAGGCCCTGCGTGTCGCCCGACGCGAGTCGCGGCAGCAGCTGGCTGCACAGCGCCTTGCCGAGCTCGACGCCCCACTGGTCGAAGGAGTCGATGCCCCACAGCGCGCCGCTGGTGAAGACACGGTGCTCGTAGAGGGCGATCAAGGCGCCCAGCGTTCGTGGCGTCAGGGCCTGCAGCAGCAGCGTCGTGCTCGGCCGGTTGCCGGGGAAGCTGCGATGGCGCGCGAGCACGACGCTGCTGCTG
>JACZKT010000071.1 GCA_014859905.1 Rubrivivax sp. | reverse complement strand
GGCGACGTGGTGATCACGATGGGCGCCGGCTCCATCGGCGGCGTGCCCAGGCAACTGCTCGATCTGGCAGGAGTGGTGCGATGAACCAGGATGTCACGGGGCTGGGCAAGGTGGCGGTCCTGATGGGCGGCAGCAGCGCCGAACGCGCGGTGTCGCTGATGTCGGGCAGCGGTGTGCTGGCGGCGCTGCGCGCGCTGGGCGTGGACGCGCACGCCTTCGACCCCGCCGAGCGCGAGCTCACCGAGCTCAAGCGCGAAGGCTATGCGCGTGCCTTCATCGCGCTGCACGGGCGCCACGGCGAAGACGGCACCGTGCAGGGGGCGCTGGAACTGCTGGGCATCCCCTACACCGGCTCGGGCGTGATGGCGTCGGCGATCGCGATGGACAAGGTGATGACCAAGCGCGTGTGGCTGGCCGAGGGCCTGCCGACGCCGGCCTGGGTGTGGCTGGCGCCCGAGCACCAGGCGCGCGAAGACGTGGTCGCCGTGCCCGATACGCTGGGCCTGCCCTTGATCGTGAAGCCGCCGCGCGAGGGTTCGTCGATCGGCATCACCAAGGTCCTGGGCTACTCGCAGATGCAGGACGCGGTGGCGCTGTCGGCGCAGTACGACGCCGACGTCCTGTGCGAGGCCTACATCGAGGGCATCGAGCTCACCTGCCCGGTGCTGGGGCAGGGGGCCACGGCGCAGGCGCTGCCGGTGATCCGCATCGACGCCCCCGGCGGCAACTACGACTTCGAGCACAAGTACTACTCCAACGACACCGGCTACCGCTGCCCGAGCGGCCTGTCGAGCGCCGACGAAGCCGAGGTGCAGCGCCTGACCCTGGCTGCCTACCGCACCCTTGGCTGCCGCGGCTGGGGCCGCGCCGACCTCATGCAGCGCGCCAGCGACGGCCGCCTCTTCCTGCTCGAAATGAACACCAGCCCCGGCATGACCAGCCACTCGCTGGTGCCGATGTCGGCGCGTGCCGCAGGCATGAGCTACGAGCAGCTGTGCCTGCACCTGCTGCGCAGCGCGAGTCTGGACTCGCATCGAAACTGAGACCTCCGGATGAGCGGCAGCGCCACCCTCTCGACACCGCAGCGCCGGCCCCGGCCCGCGCGGCCGGGGCCGGCTGCGCGTGTCATCCTGCCGCTGGACGTGCGCCTGATGAACGCCGCGGCGAGCATGGTGTTCGCTCTTGCCGGCGTGGGTGTGCTCGCCGCCGGCCTGCTGTGGCTGGTGCGCTCGCCGATGTTCCCCATCCGCAGCATCCAGCTCGACGGCGACCTGGCGCGCAACAGCGTGCCGACGATCCGTGCCAATGCGGCACCGCGGCTGGCCGGCAACTTCTTCAGCGTCGACCTGCAGCAGGGCCGCGCCGCCTTCGAGGCCGTGCCCTGGGTGCGGCGCGCCGTCGTGCGCCGCGTCTGGCCCGACCGCCTGGCGGTGCGACTGGAGGAACACCGTGCGGCCGCGCTGTGGCAAGGCCGCGACGGCGACGCCGGCGCCGAGCGCCTGGTCAACGGTTACGGCGAAGTCTTCGAGGCCAACGTCGGCGACGTGGAGGACGAGGATCTGCCCAGCCTCGGCGGCCCCGAAGGCAGCGCGGCCCTGATGCTGACGCTGTACCAGCGCGTGCAGCCGGCCTTTGCACGGCTGGGCCTGAACGTCGAGCGGCTGCAGCTGTCCGGCCGCGGCTCGTGGCGCGCCGAGCTGGACAGCGGTACCACCATCGAGATCGGCCGCGGCAGCGAAGACGAGCTCGTCGCGCGCACCGAGCGCTTCGTGCGCACGATCACGCAGGTCACCGCGCGCTGGCAGCAGCCGCTGGAATACGCCGACCTGCGCCACACCGACGGCTACGCCGTGCGCCTGCGCGGCGTCGGCACCACCCCGCCACCCGCGGCCGGCGGGGCGCCGCGCGCGGCAAAGACCAACTGAGGAGGCTCATGGCCAAGGAATACAAGGACATGGTCTTCGGCCTCGACATCGGCACCGCCAAGGTCATGGTGGCGGCGGCCGAGGTCATGGACAACGGCCAGCTGCGCGTGGCCGGCCTCGGCGTGGCGCCCACGCACGGCCTCAAGCGCGGCGTCGTCGTCAACATCGACGCCACCGTACAGAGCATCCAGCAGGCGCTGAAGGAGGCCGAGATGATGGCCGCCTGCAAGATCGACCGCGTCTACACCGGCATCACCGGCAGCCACATCCGCGGCCAGAACAGCACCGGCATGGTCATCGTGCGCGACAACCGCGAGGTCACGCCGGTGGACGTGGCGCGCGTGGTCGAGACGGCCAAGGCCATCAACATCCCCAACGACCAGCGGCTGCTGCTGGTCGAGCCGCAGGAATTCGTCATCGACGGCCACGAGGTGAAGGAACCCATCGGCATGAGCGGCAGCCGGCTGGAAGTCAAGGTGCACATCGTCACCGGCGCGCAGAGCGCGGCCGAGAACATCCTCAAGTGCGTGCGCCGCTGTGGTCTGGAAGTGGAGCGCCTGGTGCTCAACCCCAGCGCCAGCGCTGGCGCGGTGCTGACCGACGACGAAAAGAGCCTGGGCGTGGCGGTGGTCGACATCGGCGCCGGCACCACCGACGTGCAGATCTACACCGACGGCAGCGTGCGCCACACCGCGGTGATCCCGATCGCCGGCGACCTCATCACCAGCGACATCGCGATGGCGCTGCGCACGCCGACCAAGGACGCCGAGGAAATCAAGGTCGAACACGGCGTGGCCAAGCAGCTGTTGGCCGACCCGAGCGAGCAGGTCGAGGTGCCGGGGCTGGGCGACCGCCCGCCGCGCATGCTGAGCCGCCAGGCGCTGGCCGGCGTCATCGAGCCGCGTGTCGAGGAGATCTTCTCGCTCGTGCACCAGGTCATCCGCGAAAGCGGCTACGAGGAGCTGCTGTCCAGCGGCATCGTGCTCACCGGCGGCTCGGCGGTGATGCCGGGCATGGTGGAGCTGGGCGAGGACATCTTTCTCAAGCCGGTGCGCAAGGGCCTGCCGCTGTACAGCGGTGCGCTCTACGACATGGTGGCCAACCCGCGCTCGGCCACCGTGATGGGCCTGCTCGAGGAAGCGCGGCTGGCGCGCGCGCGCGGTCAGCGGGCGGCGGCGCAGGCGGGTTCGGTGAAGAACCTCGTCGGCCGCGCCAAGGACTGGTTCCTGGGCAACTTTTGAACCCATGAGGACATTCATCTTTCAAGCAAGGGGCTCGCCGCGAAGCCCCGTTTCAACGGCAACCTGTTTGGCAACTGCAACTTTTTACTGGAGGCTCCCATGCCCATCGAAATGATCGAAGAGTTCGACCAAGGCACGCAGATCAAGGTCATCGGCGTCGGCGGCGGCGGCGGCAACGCCGTCGAGCACATGATTTCGCAAGGCGTGCAAGGCGTCGAGTTCATCTGCGCCAACACCGACGCGCAGGCGCTGCACCGCAGCAGCGCCGGCACGCTGGTGCAACTGGGCCAGACCGGCCTGGGCGCCGGCAGCAAGCCCGACATGGGCCGCCAGGCGGCGCAGGAGGCGGTGGACCGCATCAAGGAGTCGATCGCCGGCGCGCACATGCTGTTCATCACCGCCGGCATGGGCGGCGGCACCGGCACCGGCGCCGCTCCGGTGATCGCACGCGCGGCCAAGGAACTGGGCATCCTGACCGTGGGCGTGGTCACCAAACCCTTCGAGTTCGAGGGCCGGCGCCGCGGCAAGCAGGCCGACGAAGGCGTGTCCGAACTCGAGTCCAATGTCGACAGCCTGATCGTCGTCCTGAACGAGAAGCTGCTCGAGGTGATGGGTGACGACGTCACCCAGGAACAAGCGTTCGCGCACGCCAACGACGTGCTGAAGAACGCCGTCGGCGGCATCAGCGACATCATCCACATTCCGGGCCTGGTCAACGTCGACTTCGAGGACGTGAAGACGGTGATGAGCGAGCCCGGCAAGGCGATGATGGGCACCGCCACCGCCGGCGGCCCCGACCGCGCCACCAAGGCCGCCGACATGGCGGTGGCGTGCCCGCTGCTGGAAGGCATCGACCTTTCGGGCGCACGCGGCGTGCTGGTGCTGATCGCGGCGAGCAAGGGCACCTTCAAGCTGGCCGAGAGCCGCAACGCGATGAACACCATCCGCCGCTACGCCGCCGACGACGCGCACGTGATCTACGGCACCGCCTACGACGAAGCCCTGGGCGACCAGCTGCGCGTGACCGTCATCGCCACCGGCCTGAGCTCGCAACGGAGGTCAGAAAGTCGCGACACCCGCGTCGCCCCGCCGCTGAGCGTGGTGCAGCCGCAGGCGCAAGCACTGCGCACCGGCACCGACAACCTGCCGATCCTGAACAACGTGGCGCAGCCGGGCCAGGCCACGGGCGGCACGCCGCCGGTGCACGACTACGCCGGGCTCAACACGCCGAGCGTGTGGCGCAGCGCGCGCAGCCAGGCCGCGGCCAAGGTCGACGCGCTGTCCAGCAACGGCATGGACGAGATCGAGATCCCCGCCTTCCTGCGCAAGCAGGCGGACTGAGCCGGGACCTCGGCCCCGGCGCGACGACTCGATGCGGCCGGCCCGGTGTGTCCGGGCTGGCCGGCATCGAGGTGATCTGTGCTCGCGTGGCCGATGGCGCCCCATTGACCAAAGTCGAGTCCGGCTCCGTCTACAGGCGACCGGTGCCTGGCCCAGCGTGGTGCAGCTCGATTGGCACGACCGGCTGCGCACACGGAACGGGCGGCTGCATCGCGGCGGGGCGTGCGTCTCGACGCGTGGGCTTGCGGCGCCCCTCGAAACCCACGGTCTCGTCGACCGCGGCGGCAAGGGTCATCTGGTTGTTCGGCAACCACCTTCCCGCACGTCGACATCGTCGATGCGCCAAACCGCGATGCCGACGACTTGATCAGCGTGTCATCAGGCCGCCGCCTCGGCGGCCGGGAAGTTGAGTTCGACCACGATGCCGTTCGGGTCCTCGACAAACAGCTGATGCAGCCCGAGGCCGGGCACCGTGCGCTCGCGCGCGGCGATACCCAGCCGCCGCAGGATCGACCGCCGCTCGGACAGGCCGGTGGCGAAGAACGCGACGTGGTCGAGCGCACCGCTGCCGTGTAGGCGGGCGACGTCACGGTCGCCGAGGTGGCGTTTCAAGCCTTCGGCATCGCCGCGGTCGACGCCGATGATGTGCACCACCGCGTTCGCCCACGCGCCCGTGTCGCCCGCATACAGCCACAGGCCGGGGAACGGGAAGTCCGGCCGCGGCCCGACCGCGAGGCCCAGCGCCTCGACGTAAAAGCGGCGGCAGGCCTCGAGATCCTGCGTGCGGATCGAGTAGTGGTTCAGGCTCAGACTCATTGAGCGCTCCTCACGATCACAGTCGCCCCAGGACGAAGCCGAGGACCACGCCGCAGCCGCCAGCGATCAGCGCGATCACCCAAACCGGCAGCGAAGGCACGGCGGGTGCCGGCCATGGTGCGGCCGCGGCGGATGGCGCAGCGGGTGCCTCAGCCGGAGTCCCGATCGGTGCCGGCACCGCAGCAGCAGCCGCGGCGGGTGGCGGCGCCACGGCGGCGCCACCCAGCCGTGCCGCGAACGCGGTGAAGAACTCGTCGGCGTTCTTTTTCGCCACGGACTGCACGAGCCGGCTGCCCACGGCAGCGAGCTTGCCGCCGACCTCGGCATGGGCCTCGTAGCTCAGCAGTGTGCCCTCGCCGTCCTCCGCCAGCGCGACCCGCGCTTTCATCTTCGCGAACCCCGCCGCGCCGCCCTGGCCCTGGCCCGAGATCGTGTAGCCGTGCGGTGGGTCCACATCGAGCAGCGCCACCTGGCCCTTGAACGTGGCACTCACCGGACCGACCTTGGCCACCACGACCGCCGCAAACTCGGTGTCGGACACCTTGTTCAACTCGCGGCAGCCAGTGATGCAGGTCTTCAGCACTTCGGGATCGACGAGCGCATCCCACACCCGCTGCGGTGCGGCCGGGATGCGGTATTCGCCCGTGAAGTCCATCGTCGACCAGCGGTCAGGCGCTTGCGTAGTGCTTGAACAGCACCTGCGTGCCGTCGCGCCCGTGGCCTTTGGCGGCCAAGCCGTCATACAGCCGCTTGGCCAGCGCCAGGCCGGGCAGGTCGAGCTTCATGCGTTGCGCCTCGGCCAGTGCGATGCCCATGTCCTTGATGAAGTGCTCGGTGAAGAAACCGGGTGCGAAATCGCCCTTCAGCACCCGTGGCCCCATCTGCGTGAGCAGGAAGCTGCCGGCCGCGCCGCCGCTGATCGAGGCGAGCACGGTGTGCGGGTCGAGCCCCGCGCGCTGCGCGTAGGCCAAGCCCTCGCACACGCCGAGCATGGTCGAGGCGATCACGATCTGGTTGCACATCTTGGTGTGCTGGCCGCTCCCCGGGCCGCCCTGCAGCACGACGCTCGCGCCCATCAGCTGCAGCACCGCCCGCGCGCGTTCGAACGCTGCCGGCGTGCCGCCCACCATGATCGACAGCTTGGCGTCGCGCGCACCGACTTCCCCGCCCGAGACCGGTGCATCGAGCGCCTGCACGCCCTTGGCGGCCGCAGCGGTGGCGATGTGCCGGGCCAGGTCCGGGCTCGAAGTGGTCATGTCGATCAGCAAAGTCCCGGGCCGCGCACGTTCCACCAGGCCACCCGGGCCCAGGTACAGCGCCTCGACGTCGGCTGGGTAGCCGACGATCGTGATCACGACTTCGCAGCAGGTGGCCAACGCGCCAGGCGAGTCGTGCCAGGTGGCACCGGCGGCCAGTAGCGGCTCGGCGCCACCGTGCGAGCGGTTGTACACGTGCAACCGATGGCCGGCGCGCTGGATGTGAGCGGCCATGCTGTGGCCCATGATTCCGAGGCCGATGAAGCCGACCTGCAGTGTCTTTTCGTCGCTCAATGCGTCTTCTCCTTGCTCGCGAGTTGCCCTTTTCGGACCAGTTCGCGCAAATACATCGGGGTCAAGGGCTGCCGATCCGCCACCACACCCAGCGGCGAGAGCGCATCGTTGACGGCATTCGTGATCACACCGATGGCGCCCATCACGCCGCCCTCGGCCATGCCCTTGATGCCTGCCGGCGTGTGCTGGCTCGGCGTATGCATGGGCAGGATCTCGAAGTCCGGCAGCTCCGACGCGGTGGCCACCAGGTAGTCAGCCAGCAGGCCGGTCAGGTTCTGGCCGTTGGCGTCGTAGATCACCTGTTCGAACAGCGCGCCCGACAGGCCCATCGCGATCGCGCCATGCTGCTGGCCCTGCACGACCACCGGGCTCAGCACGGTGCCGCAGTCCTCAGCCACCAGGTAGCGCAGGATCTTCAGGCCACCTGTGCCGGTGTCGATCTCCACCTCGCACGCGTGGGTGGCATTCGAGTAGGTCATCGGTGGCGGGTCGAAGGTGCGGTTGAAGTCGAGCCCTGGCGCCAGGCCTTCGGGCAGGGCCAGCGGCTCCAGGTAGGCCAGGCGCGCCACGTCGGCGAGCGTGAGTCCGGTATCGGTCCACGGCACGCCCTCCGTCCCTTCGCTGCGCATGCCGACGGCGGCACACTCGATCCGGCCATCCACCATGCGCAGGCCCGCCGGGTCGGCCAGGCCGAGCTTGTGCGCCGCGATCGCCAGCACCTTGGCGCGACCGTCCTGCGCGCACAGGAACAGCACGCCACCCCCCGCGGTGCCGCCGCGTGCACCGCGGCTGCCCATGCCGTAGGGCGCGATGTCGGTGTGGCCGAGGTGGATGTGCACCTTGGCCGGGTCGACGCCCAGGCCTTCGGCCACGGCCTGCGACAGCGCCGTCTCGTAGCCCTGGCCGGTGTGTCCCAGGCCCACCGAGGCATTGACGGCCCCGCTCGGCTCGATGCGCAGCCAGGCCGCCTCGTGGCCTGAGCCCGGGATGCCGGCCGCCTTGTAGAACGCCGAGCCATAGGTGGTGGACTCCACTACCGTGCAGACGCCGAGCCCTATCAGCCGGCCCTGCGCTCGCGCCGCACGCTGGCGTTCGCGGAAGGCGCCGACGCCGATCGCGGCCAGCGCGCCCTCGAAGGTCTCGCGCGGCGTCACGTCGCGCAGCACCTCGCCGGTGGGCATGCGATAGGGGAGATCGGCGGACTCGATCATGTTCAGCCGCCGCACCTGCATCGGGTCGAGCCCGAGCTCGCGCGCGATCGCCTCCATCGTGCCTTCCATGACCCAGCTCGTCACCGCCATCGGTGCGCGCATCGGCGCGTTGCCCACCTTGTTCGTCAGCACCACCTTCACGTCGTAGCGGTAGTCCTGCAGCTTGTACGGCCCGGTGAGGATCATCGCGACCACGCGCGCGAGGTAGTTTCCGGGGTAGAAGCAGTAGGCGCCGAAGTCCTCGAGGATCTCGAGTTCGAGCGCGAGCAGCCGCCCGCGGGCGTCGACCGCGGCGCGCGTGCGGCACAGGTCCTCGCGTGCCTGCGTCGACGCGGTGAGGTTCTCGACACGGTCCTCGCGCCAGCGCACCGGACGCTTCAGCGCGCGCGCCAGCGCGGCCACCGCGAGCTCCTCGCGGTACAGCGCGATCTTCTGGCCGAAGCCGCCGCCGACGTCGGGCGAAATCACCGTCACCTGCGATTCGCTCAGCCGCAGCCGGCTCGCGAGCTGCGTGCGGTAAGGGTGCGGCACCTGGCTGCCGACGTGGAACGTGAGGTGCTCGCGCCCCTCGTCCCAGACCGCGATACAGCCCCGCGTCTCGATCGGCACGTGCGTCTGCCGGTGCTGCGAAAAGCTGCTCTCGACGACGCGGTAGGCCTCGCGCAAGCGGGCATCGACGTCGCCGAAGGACTGGCGCTGATGCGAGACGAGGTTGGATGGCAGCGTTTCATCCACCAGTGGCGCGCCGGGCGCGAGCGCGCGCGCCATGTCGGTGACCGCTTCAAGCGGCTCGTACTCGACCATCACCTGCTCGGCGGCGTCCTCGGCCAGGTAGCGGTCGGTCGCCACGACGCAGGCCACCGGGTCGCCGTGGAAGCGCACGCGCCCGATCGGCAGGCTGTCCATCTCCACCGGCTGCAGGCCCTCGATCGGCGGGGCCATGCGCGCGCGCGTGGTCCAGCGCGCCAGCTCGTGCCCGGTGACGATGGCCACCACGCCGGGCAAAGTCCGCGCGGCCTCGGCGTCGATGGCCACGATGCGTGCATGCGCGTGCGGGGAGCGCACGAAGCAGGCGTGCAGCGCGCCGGCCACCTCGATGTCGTCGAGATAGCGGCCGGCGCCGAGCAGCAAACGCCGGTCTTCCTTGCGCGGCAGTGGCTGCCCGATGTAGCGGAAGGCCCCGCTCGCAGGCTCAGGGCGCGACATGGTCCACTCCTTCGCCTTCGCGCAGGCGCCGCGCCGCCTTGCGCACTGCAGCGACGATGTTGTGGTAGCCCGTGCAGCGGCACAGGTTGCCCGACAGCACTTCGCGGATCTGCTCGTCCGACGGGTCTGGCTGCTCGCGCAGGAAGGCCTCGAAGGTCATCACGATGCCCGGCGTGCAGAAGCCGCACTGCAGGCCGTGCTCCTCGTGCAGCGCCTGCTGCAACACCGACAGGTGCCCGTCCACCGCTACCGACTCGACAGTGGCGATCTCGTGCCCTTGCATCTGCACTGCAAACGTCAGGCACGAACGCGTGGCTCGGCCATCGACCAGCACCGTGCAGGCACCGCAAACGCCGTGCTCGCAGCCGACATGCGTGCCGGTGAGGCGGCAATCCTCGCGCAGCGCGTCGGACAGCAGCTTGCGCGGCGCGACCTGGATGTCGAAGTCCTGCCCGTTGACGTGCAGGCGGATTGGCTGACGGTCCATCAGGTGCTCACTCCGGTTCTCTCGTTCGCGGCCTCGATCGCAGCGTTCAGTGCGCGCGCGACCAGCGTCTCGGTCAGCTCCCGGCGGTACAGCGCCGGGATGCGCTCGTCCTCCTGCGCGTCGACCGCGGCTCGCGCCGCCGCCGCCACCTCGGCCACCCAGGCGGCCGCAGCCGG
>JACZKT010000724.1 GCA_014859905.1 Rubrivivax sp. | reverse complement strand
GGCTGCCCCGAGCTCACGCTGCAGGCGCCGCCAGGCCCTCAACTGCTGCGCCTGCAGCACACCCGGCTGCCCGGGCAGGCTGTCGTCGCCCAACAGCCTTCGCCGACATGGACCAGCGCCCCCATGCAGCGGCATTGACGCCTGCACGTGCATGCTCGGAAACCCCTCCACACCGTTCAAGTACCGCATGATGAAACAGAAAGTCAGGGTTACAGCCTATTTTGTAAGTTTCTGTTGGCTCGTCGTCAGAAACCGGTCAGAACCGCGATCAACAGTGCACTCCAAGCCATCGCGGACCTGCGGTGGCCCGCCGGGCGCGAGGCGAGGACGCCGCGCCCGGCTGATGCTGCTTCATCGCATGGAGGGGACGACGTGACCGACCTAACGCTGGAAAAACGCACAGAGCATTGGCGCCGCACGCGCAACCTGACGATCGTGCACCTGCTCGTCTGGTTCGTGTTTGCCTACTTGGTGCACTGGTTCGCTTCTTCGCTGAACGCCATCAACTTCTTCGGCTGGCCTCTTGGTTACTACTTCGCGGCGCAAGGTTCGCTGGCCGCGTTCGTGGTCCAGTTGTTCGTCTTCAACTATCAACAGCACGCCATCGACGTCGAGTTCGGTGTGGCGGAAGACGAAAGCTAAAGGGAGCACATCATGGCAATGCAATGGGAAGGCAAGTCCTTCATCGACAACCTGCCGAAGATCTACGGCATCTACACCGGCGGCTTCCTGGCGTTCTTCGCGTTGATGGCCGTGCTGGAGACGATGGGTGTGGGCGCCGACATCATCGGCATCCTGTTCCTGCTCTTCACGATCGTCATCTACGCTTTCATCGGCGTGCTGTCGCGAACGATGGCGGTCGACGCCTATTACGTGGCCGGGCGCAGCGTGCCACCGGTGTTCAACGGCATGGCGACCGGGGCCGACTGGATGTCGGGCGCGTCCTTCGTCGCGATGGCCGGCGGCATCTTCATGGCCGGCTACGGCTACATGGCCTTCGTCGTCGGCTGGACGGGCGGCTACATCCTGGTGGCCACGCTGATGGCGCCCTACCTGCGCAAGTTCGGCTGCTACACCGTGCCCGACTTCATCGGCACGCGCTACGGCGGCAAGCTGTCGCGCTTTTGCGCCGTCGTGGTGCTGGTCGTCGCCTCCTTCACCTACGTGACGGCGCAGATCACCGCCACCGGCACGATCGCGGCGCGCGCGTTCCAGATTCCCTTCGAGGTCGGCGTCTGGTTGGGTCTGGCCGGCATCCTGGTGTGCTCGATGCTCGGCGGCATGCGCGCGGTGACCTGGACCCAGGTCGCGCAATACATCGTGCTCATCGTGGCCTACCTGGTGCCGATCTTCTGGATGTCGATCGTGCAGGGCTTCGGGGTGCTGCCGCACTTCAGCTATGGCGGCGCGGTCCAGCGCATCATGGAACTCGAGCCGGTGATCGGTGTCGGCACCGCGGCCGCCCAGGCGCAGCCCGGGCTGGCGATACTGTCGACGCTGCATGCGACGCCGAAGGAAGGCGCGCTGGCGGCCTGGCAGTTCGCGACCCTGGTCGCGTGCATGATGATCGGCACCGCCTCGCTGCCGCACATCCTGATGCGCTACTTCACGACGCCTTCGGTGCGTGACGCGCGCGACTCGGTGGCCTGGTCGCTGTTCTTCATCTTCCTGCTGTACTTCTCGGCGCCCGTGCTGGCCACGCTCAGCAAGCTGCAGATGATCGACCCCCATCTGGCGACGTCGATCATCGGCAAGTCGATCGAGGAGGTGCTGAAGCTCGAGTGGATCCAGAAGTGGAGCGCGATCGGACTGCTCAAGATCGTCGACGGCAACGGCGACGGCATCCTGCAGATCAACGAGTTCTTCCTCAACGCCGACATCATCGTGCTGGCCACGCCGGAGATGGCCGGTCTGCCCTACGTGATCTCGGGCCTGGTCGCTGCCGGCGGCATGGCCGCGGCGATGTCCACCGCCGACGGCCTGCTGCTGGCGATGGCCAACGCGCTGTCCCACGACCTGTACTACAAGATCATCGATCCCAAGGCCGAGACCCGCAAACGCCTGCTCACGGCGCGCATCCTGCTGCTGGTGATCGGCGCCGCCGGTGCGCTGGTGGCGAGCCTGAAGCTGACCGGTATCCTGGGGGCCGTGGCCTGGGCCTTCTGCTTCGCGATGTCGGGCCTGTTCTTCCCGCTCGTGCTCGGTGTGTGGTGGAAACGCGCCAACCGGGCCGGGGCGATCGCCGGCATGGTCGTCGGCCTGGGGGCCGGCTGGTGGTACCTGCTGGCGGTGCGTAACCCGAAAGAGTGGTACGGCATCGCCGAGCCGTGGCTGGGCTTGAACGACCTGCGCTTCGGCATCGTCGGTGTCGTGGCCAGCCTGATCGCGATGGTCGTCGTCACTCTGCTCACGCCGGCGCCCGACGAGGAGACCCAGCGCATGGTCGACGCGGTGCGCATCCCCAGGGGCGATACCATCCTGGGCGGAGTGCACTGAGTCCGCGGTGTGCCGCCCGCCGGGTGCGGGCGGCTGTCCACGCAAGCCGGGGCGAGGTCACTCGCCCCGGCTTTTCTTGCGCCGGCATCCGCCGCCAGTGGGTTCGGGATGCAGCCCGGCGCGCGTACCTCGCGCGACGCTTTGAACGTGATGGAGTCGAACTTTCGAGATGACTGAGAACATCCCCGTCTGGGCAGTGGCGATCGACTATGCGCTGGGCATGGTCATGTGGACGCTGATCGGCCGCTTCGGCATGCGGCTATTCCTGCCCGAGGACAGCAAGTTCTTCTTCAGCCGCTTCTTCATCAAGGTGACGGACCCGCTGCTGCGGCTGTTCGCGCCCATCACGCCGGGCTTCCTGGTCCCGGCGATGGTGCCGCTGTACGTTGCATGGTTTTTCTACATGTTTCGCTTCTACGTCATGCCCTGGTTGCTCGGGTATTCCGTCATGGGCATGCTGTCGTTCCCGCTGGAGGGCGAGATCGCACGCGGCATCTACCATCTGGGCCGCTTGATCCGGCCATGAAGGCTGCCGGCGCATGCCGGTGGCAGCCGCGTCGGCGCGGGTTCAGCGGGCGATGCCCAGCACGGCAGGTGCGTCCAGGCAGCGGCGCAGGTCGCGCCGCACTTCCTGCCAGCGGAAGCGGACCGAGTTGGTCACGATGCCCTCGTCAAGTTGTTTGAACTCGTCGACGACGGGTGCCCAACGGACCAGCGCCGCCGGGCTGGCGCTGAACGCCTGATCGCCGTCCTCGACGGCTTGCCAGTCGCAAGCCGCCATCCGTTGGCGCACCTGCTGCGCATGCGCGGCGAACTCGTCGCCGGCGTCCGGCGGAGCGCCGGTTCCCTCGAGGATGCCGGCCACCAGGTTCTGCATCAACGCGCCGACCTCCATCGTCGACGCGCCCGGAGCGCGCGCCAGCAGGCCGCCGGCATAAACTGCGAGGTCCGACATGCAGTCCAGCCAGACATGCCACTTGGCGATATTGATGCCGACCACGAATGGGTCGTCGTCGAACAGCTCCGGGTAGCGCATGCCGGCGCGCGTGCGCAGGTAGCCGTACAGCGAAGTCTGGGCGATGAAGCTGGCGCGCGTCTGCACGAAGTGCGCGAGGCTGGCGGCGTCGTGCACCGGGTCCAGCCGCATCGGCCGCGCCAGGCCGACGTACTCGAGCAGCATGCGCATCCATTGCGCCGGCTCCCAGCGGAACCTGGGGCCCGGCCTCGCGGCTCCGCTGGCCGGTCGCGGGCGGCGCACGACCCGAGCCGAGAACGGCCGCGGCGTCGGGCGCACCGGCAACGGGTCGGGTGACGGGGGTGGTGGTTCTCGGCTCATGGTGGGCGGCCCGTGCGGCCTGATGCTGGAGACAGCGCATTGTCGCCGCTCGCAGGTGCACCCCGCCCAGGGGTCGGCCCCGACCGCAGTGTTGCGGGGCAGCCTTGAGCGGGACATGTGGCCGTGCCTGCGCACGGACGCTCGCCAACGGAGCGACCTGTGCGCTGCCTGACGGCGCAGGGCATCAGGGCGCTGCACGAGAGCCGATGGCAAGAGCCTGCCCATGTGGTGGAGGTTGGTCCACATTCATGAACCGCTGGCCGGTCGGGTGCCTATACTTTGCACGATGACGGGGCGCAGGAACAGGTGAGTTGCAGGAGACATGCATGGGCCTGGCCACTGGCATCCGCAAGCGCGGGTTTCGCAACTGGCACGAGCGCGAACTGCTGAGCAGCCACGGCTGGCTGCTCTTGACGCTGTTGTGCGCGGTGGCGGCGTTCTTCGCCCTCGAGTCCATGATCGGCAACCCCGCATGGTCCAACCGCGCCACGAACGCGCTTGCGATCTTCGTGTCTGGCGCTGTCGGCGTTGTCGCGTTGCGGCGCTTCCTGCACCAGCTGGTGCGCGCGCAGACGGCCGCCAGCCAGGCGGTGTGTACGCAGTGCGGGACCTACGGGCGGCTGGCCGTCGTCACCGAGGATCGCGCCAAGTCGTGGGTGCGAGTCCGTTGCCGCAATTGCGCGCATGAGTGGGCGATGGACGACTCCTAGGGATCCCGACAGGCGCCGGGCCAGTGGCGCGGACGCATGGGCACCCAAGAGGCAGCGCCGACCTGCAAGGAGCGAGCGGCCAGCATCGAGCAGCGCCGATCACCGCGCCGGCAGGCCAGCCAATGCTTCGACCAGGTCGGCTGCGCGCAGCGGGCCGGATCTGCCCGCTGCGGTGTACAGGTCGGCCGCACGACCGTGTTGCCACGCGGCCGCCGCAGCCACGTCGGCTGCAGCCACGTCGGGCAGTTGCGCCCACAGCCCGGCGGCCCAGCCGGCGAGCACATCACCGGTGCCGGCACTGGCCAGTGCAGCGTTGCCCGTCGGGTTGATGTGCAGCAGGTGGCCCGGCGCGGCGACGACGCTGCCGGAGCCCTTCAACAGCACGGCGGCGCCGGTGTCCGATGCCAACCGCAGTGCAGCGGCCAGGCGGTCATGCTGTACCTCGGCACTGCTCGTGCACAGCAGCCGCGCCGCCTCCAGCGGGTGCGGCGTGAGCAGCGTGGCCAGGCCGCGTGCGGCGCGGGCCCGCAGCAGCGGCTGCAGGCCGGGGTCCCTGGCCAGTGCGTTGAGCGCGTCGGCGTCGAGCACCAGCCGCGCCGCGTGCGACAGCAACGGTGGCAGGGCGGCGCGCACGGCGTCACCACCGCCACAACCGCAGAGCACCGTGGTCCGCGCCAGCAGCGCCGGCGGTGACTGCCACCAGGCGACACGCGACATCAACTCGGGCCGCGCCGGGTCTAACGTGGCCGCGCTGTCATCGAGCAGGCTGCAGTAGATCCGCCCTGCGCCTGCCGCCAGCGCGGCCCGTGCTGCCAGCCAGGCCGCACCCGCCATGCCGGGCGCGCCGCCGACCACGGCGACGTCGCCAAAACTGCCCTTGTGCGCGCCCATCGGGGCGCGGCAGGCGGGCGGGACGGCCACTCAGCCAGGCTGTGGGTGCGTCCGCACGCACGCCCAGCGTGTCGAGCCAGAGTTCACCCACCTGACCACGGCCTTGGCCGGTGCAGCAGCCGGGCTTGAGCGTCAGCAGTGCCAGCGTGGCGCTGGCGCGCACCGCGGCGACGCCGAGCAGGGCGCCCGTGTCGGGGTGCAGGCCCGAGGGCAGATCGACCGCCAGCACCGGCGCCCGCAGCGTGTTGATGGCCTGGATGGCGGCAGCGATCGCACCTTCCGGTGCGCGACGCGCGCCGATGCCGAGCAGGGCGTCGACGGCGAGGTCGGCGCCGTCGTTGCAGATGCGATCGCCATGGACGGCGACACCCGCCGCCACGGCCTGGTGCAGGGCCTGTGC
>JACZKT010000723.1 GCA_014859905.1 Rubrivivax sp. | reverse complement strand
TGGTGGCGGCCGCATTGGCGCTGCCGGGCGTGGCAGCAGCGCAGGGCGAGCCCGGCCCGGGGCCCGGGCTGGTGGCCTTCAAGTGGCTGTCGTACCAGGATTCGCAACCCGGGCTGCAGCGTGTGGGAGTGAAGTCGCCGTCGCTGCTGCTGCGCGCACCGCTCGGCGAACGCTGGGCGGCCGAGGCCGGTCTCACCGCCGACAGTGTCTCGGGCGCCTCGCCGCGTTACCACAGCGCCATTTCGGGCGCCTCGCGCATGAGCGACGAACGCCGTGCCGGAGACGTGAAGATCACACGCTTCGAGGACCGCGGCAGCTGGTCGCTCGGCGCGGCGGCATCCGACGAGAACGACTTCTCGTCGCGCGCCGTTTCCGCGCAGGCCAGCTGGGCCAGCGACGACAACAACCGCAGCTGGAACGTCGGCATCGGCTACACGCGCGACCGCATCGGCTCCAGCAACGACCCGGCCCTGGATGAACGCCGGCGCACGCTCGAGCTGGCCGGCGGCGTGACCCAGGCCCTGTCGCGGCTGGATCTGGTGCAGCTGGGCCTGACGTTGGCCGACGGCGAGGGCCACTACACCGACCCGTACAAGAGCCTCGACGCGAGGCCGGATGCACGGCGGCAGGCCATCGCCACACTGCGCTGGAACCACCACTTCGAGGCGGCAGACATCACGCTGCGTAGCAGTTACCGCCACTACCGCGACAGCTTTGGCGTGCGCTCGCACACACTGCAGCTCGAGCCCGTGTGGCAGGCCACGCCGCAACTGGCCGTCACGCCGAACCTGCGCCTGTATACGCAGACGGCCGCCTCCTTCTACTACGACCCCGTGTACTCGTTCCTCGGCGCACCGCTGCCGCCGGGTTATGTCGAGGCACCGCCACGTTATCTGTCGGCGGACCAGCGCCTGTCGGCCTTTGGCGCCGCCACGCTGGGCCTCAAGCTCGCGTGGCAGTTCAACGAGGACTTGGTCGTCGACGTCAAGTTCGAGCGCTACGAGCAACGCGGGCGCTGGCACCAGGGCGGTCCCGGCTCGCCGGGACTGGCGCCGTTCTCCGCGCGCTTCATGCAGTGGGGCTTGTCACGGCGCTTCTGACGCCGTGCATGTCTGGCCGGCGCCACGGATGATCGAATTCGGCTTCGAATTCCAGGCCATGGCCAGCGCTTGCGAGCTGCGCCTGTTGGGCGATGACGAGCGCGCGCTGCAGCGCGCCGCGCAGGCAGCCATTGCCGAGGTGCGCCGCATCGAACGCAAGTACTCGCGCTACGACGCGGCCAGCGTGGTCTCGCGCATCAATGCCGCAGCGGGCAGCGGCCAGGCCGTGCCGGTCGACGACGAGACCACCGGCCTGCTGAACTTTGCAGCGCAGCTGCACGCGCTCAGCGACGGCCGTTTCGACATCACGTCGGGTGTGCTGCGCCGCGTCTGGGATTTTCGTGCCGGGCGGCTGCCCGGCATCGCCGAAGTCGAGGCCCTGCTGCCGCTCATCGGCTGGTCACGGGTGGCCTTCGACGGACATCAGATCGCCTTGCCGCAGGCCGGTATGGAAGTCGACTTCGGCGGCTTCGGCAAGGAATACGCCGCCGACCGCGCTGCGGCGCTGCTGCGCCATGCCGGTGTGCCTGGCGGCTATGTCAACCTGGGTGGCGACATCGCCGTGCTCGGCCCACGGGTTGACGGCAGTGGCTGGCGGCTGGGCATCCACCATCCGCGGCGAGCCGATGCAATGATCGAGACACTGGAGCTCGGCATGGGCGCACTCGCCACCAGCGGCGACTATGAACGCTGCTTCGAGGCGGACGGCGTCCGCTACTGCCACCTGCTTGACCCGCGCAGCGGTTGGCCCGTGCGCTACTGGCAATCGGTGAGCGTGGTGGCACCCAGCTGCGCAGCCGCCGGCGCGGCCTGCACGATCGCCATGGTGTCGGGCGAGCGGGGCCTGGCGTTCATCCGCGAGCAGTCCTTGCCGTTCCTGGCCGTCGACGCCCATGGCGTCGTGATCCGCTCGTAGCGGGAGAGCGCGGGTTTGTCCGGGCCCGCGGATCCGCAAGACAAGCACTTTTGTGTATGCCTCGCAGCTCGCGCAAAGATACATTTGCCGCAGTCGGAACAGACGCCCGGCCTTTCAGAGAGGGAGCTCCGTCCCATGACAAACCGACGTGTTACGACAGCTGCGGCAGTTGCTTTTTCTTGCCTGTTGGCTGCCTGTGGCGGCGGCGGCGAACCGGTGGGTGCGCAGTCGTCTGCCGAACCGTCACCGTCCGCCGGGCAGGTGGCACCACCCACCGCCGCGCCCAAGGTCGGCTTCCACGCCGCCAGCCGCTTTGCCGAGCAGGTCAGCTTCGGCGCCACGCCGGCACTGGTGGCCGAGATCCAGGCCAAGGGCTACGAGAAGTGGATCGACGACCAGTTCGCCCTGCCCCTGGCGCCGATCGACATCAAGCCGGCCGAGGCCGTCTACGCCTACGGCCAGAACGATCAGTTACCCCAGGAGCTGGCGAACTATCTGGAGCGCGAGTTCGGGCAACGGGCGGTCGGCGCCAACGACCAATTGCGACTGCGCGTGATGTGGTCCTTGTCGCAGTTCGTCGTCGCGGCCACCACCGAGGGCGAGCTGCCGGGCTGGGTGAACTGGACCAACCTGCTCTATCGGCACGCGTTCGGACGTTATGGCGAATTGCTGCGCGAGGCCTCGGTCGACAGCCACATGGGCACCTACCTCGACAACGACCAGAACCGGCCGAAGAGCGCGGAATGCCAACACTGTGCCCCCAACGAGAACTACGCGCGCGAGCTGATGCAGCTGTTCACCGTCGGCGTGCTCAAGCTCAATGCCGACGGCACGCCGCAGCGCGACAGCCGCGGACGCTTCATCGAGACCTACACGCAGGCTGACGTGGAGGAACTCGCCCGCGTCCTCACCGGCTGGACGCGCGAGTACAGCAGCCCGCGACCGCCGCGCAACTGGGGCAACTGGGGCAAGCCGATGATTCCGAGCACCTGGCCGCCCGAGCGCGACGCGGGCCGCAAGGTGGTGATGGGAAAGGTGTTCCCGGCGGGCCAGTCGACCGCCAAGGACCTCGACGACGCGATCGCGATGCTGATGGCACACGCGAACATCGCGCCCTTCGTCAGCCTGCGGCTGATCCAGCATCTGGTGAAGAGCGACCCCTCGCCGGGCTACGTTGCGCGCGTGGGAGCCAGGTTCCGCAACAACGGCCAGGGCGTGGCGGGTGACCTCAAGGCCGTGATCAAGACGGTCCTGCTCGACCCCGAAGCGCGACGCGGCGACAACCCGAACGGCGCCTCACCCGCGGACGGCAAGTTCCGCGAGCCGTTCCTGCACAACATGGCCCTGTGGCGGGGCCTGAACTGCACCAAGCTGCCGCGCACCGCCTGGGGCGGCCTGGGCTTTTCGGGTACGCAACAGCCGTTCCGGCAGTCCAGCGTGTTCAGCTTCTACGCGCCCACCGACCGGGCTCCCGGCAGCAACCTGCTCGCGCCCGAGCAGCGGTTGCTCACGGCCGAAGACATCCGCAACCGACTGGCGCTGCTGGAGTGGAGCAGCCTCTGGAACGACCAGACCAAGACCCGCAGCTACCCCGATCTCGAGGCCGCGGGCTGCAACGTGGAGCAGTGGCGTGCCGCCTTCGTGAACTCGCCGCGGGCCTTCAACGATCTGCTGTCGGCGCGCTACTTCCGTGGCGTGATGCCACCCACCCTGCGCAGCAACATCGAGCAGATCATGCGCGAACCGTGGCCGCCCTGGAACAGGGACGATCCTTTCGAGGGGGCCATGCGCATGATCGGCTTTGCCCTGGCCACCCCCTACTTCGGAGTCAGCAAATGATCACCCGCAGGCATTTGCTCGGCGCCACCGGCGCCGCCTCGCTGGCCGTCACCTTGGGCACGCTGAGCGGCAAGGGCCGGGCCGCCGACGACGATTTCCGCGCCCTCGTGGTCGTCTATCTCAACGGCGGCAACGACGGCAACAACACGCTCGTGCCGACGGATGGGGCCTATGGCGACTACCAGTTTGCACGCCAGAATCTCGCGCTGCCGAAATCGAGCCTGCAGGCGCTGCCGGGCACGGCGGCGGGCCACACCTTCGGGCTGCATCCTGCGCTGGCTCCGCTGGTGAACCTCTACACCCAGGAACGCCTGGCCTTCATCGCCAACGTCGGTCCGCTGGTCGAACCCGCCACGGCCGCGCAGGTGCTGGCCGGCACGGTGGACGTGCCGCCGTTCCTGATGTCTCACAACGACCAGACCGCCATCGTGCAAGGCTGGACGGTGCAGGACGACACCAGCGGCTGGGCCGGCCGCGCGCTGGAGCTGCTGCCGTCACGGCTGCAGAACCGGCTCGCCGCCGTGACCTCGGACACCAACCGCACGCTCGTGCTCGGCCGGCGCTCGCCGGTGTCCTTCATGGATGGCAATGGCAACAACAGCTGGTGGGGCATCGGCGACCTCGCCAGGCCGCAGGAGATCGGCGCGCAGTCGCTCGGACGCATGGCGAAATGGCAGTTCGCCAACGGCTACGAGGCCGAGTACGCCCGCACCTACGGCATGGCCTTCGACGACGCCACGTTCATCGCGCAGGCACGCGCCGCCGTCGTGGAGCCGAGCGCCGACTTCGGCAGCGCCGACGAACGCGTGGCCACCGGCCTGCGCAACCTGGCCTCGCTGCTGCCCTATTTCAGGTCGCAGGGCTTCAAGCGCCAGGTGTTCCTGCAGACCTGGGGCAGCTTCGACACCCACACCAACCAGCGCGGTAGCGACCGCAACACGCAGGACGCACAGCTCGCCGTGCTGGGCAAGGCCCTGGCGGCGTTCGACGAGACCAACCGCGCCAACGGCCTGGACATGAACGTGGTCACCCTGGTGATGACCGAGTTCGGCCGCACCATCCGACCGGGCTCCGGTGGCGGCAGCGAGCACGCCTGGGGCAACCACTGGTTCGCCGTCGGCGGGCCGGTGGCCGGCAAGGCCGTGGTCGGCCGCTTCCCGAGCCTGGTGCTGGGCAGTGCGGACGACGGCGATCTGGGCAAGAACGGCCGCATGGTGCCCACCACCAGCAGCGACCAGGTCGGCGCCACGCTGATGCAGTGGATGGGTCTGCAGGGCTCGCAGTTCCACGACGTGTTCCCGAACCTCGTGAACTTCGAGCAGAAGACGATTCCGCTGCTACGGACCTGACCGCGAGACCTTCATGGCCGATATCAGACTCACCGCCGGCAACGACCTCTACGTCCAGCCCGAAGCGAACAAGAACAACTGGGACAACGTGTTCGGCGAAGGCGGGGACGACGTCCTGCGCATTTACCAGGGCACCTTGATCGGCGGCCCGGGCGCCGACCGGCTGGAACGCATCCCCAGCACCGAATCATGGCGCACGGTCGGCGCGGCTTACTGGAACTCGCCCAGCGGCATCGTCGCCAACCTGGCCGAGGGCTGGATCGACGACGGCTACGGCACCCGAGACACCGTCGTGGGCATCACCACGGTGCACGGCAGCGGCCAAAACGACCGTTTCATCGGTGACGCCGCCGACAACTTCTTCCACCCCAATGGCGGCACCGACTTCATGGACGGTGGCAACGGTTTCGACGGCATGGACGTGCGCGAAATCCCGCCGAACGCCGACGGCAGCGGGCCCTGGCGGCCGGCGCGGCTGAGCGATCTCGACATCGCGGTGGCGGCCGATGCGCGCACCGCGACGATCACCGTCAAGCACTACCCCCGGATCACCTACACGCTGAGCAACATCGAGTACTTCCGACTCATCGACGACAACCAGCAGTACCTTCTTGCCGACTTCATCAGGCCGCAGGACATGGCGCAGCAGGCCATCGCCGCCGGCGGCGCCATGCGCTGGAACGCAGCCCAGGCCTTGGGCACGGCTGTCAACGTCACCTTCAGTTTCGTCACCACGGCGCCTGCCACCGGGCCCGGGGCGCCAGGCTTTCGTGGCTTCACGCCGGCCGAGCAGCAACTGGTGCGCGACATCCTGGCCAGGACCGCGCAAATCACGCAGATCAGCTTCAGCGAGGTGGCCGAAGGCGGCGGCTCGGTCGGGCAGATGCGATTCGGCGTCAGCCAGCAGGCGGCCACCAAGGGTGTGAGCTGGCTGCCGGGGCAGAGCGGCGACGCCGCCGGCGACGTCTGGATGGACGTCGACTCGATGCTCGGCATCGCCCCCGGCACCGAGGGCTACGCCGCGCTGCTGCACGAGATCGGTCACGCGCTGGGGCTGCGCCACCCGCGCAATGTCGATGCGGGCGATGCCTGGACGACGCAGTTGCGTGAACAGGACGACCGCACGGCGCTGAGCGTGATGTCGCAAAACCCGTCGGGCGACGGCTTGTTCCGCTCGGACTGGGGCCCGCTCGACGTGCTGGCGCTGCGTTACCTCTACGGCACAAGAGCCGCCGCGCCTGGCGACACGCACCACGTGCTGGGCGCCCTGCAGGGCGGCTCGCAGACGACCCTCGTCGACGACGGTGGCGTCGACACGCTCGATGCCTCGGCGCTGAGCACCGGCGTCAGCCTCGACCTGAGACCTGGCCACCTGGGCAGCGCCGGCATCACGCCGGCGGGTTTCAGCGGCGTGGAAAATCTCGGTGTCTCGGCCAGCACCCTGATCGAGCACGCCGTGGGCTCACCGTTCGACGACGTGCTGCTGGGCAACGACATCGACAACACGCTCACGGGTGGCCTGGGCAACGACTGGATCGAAGGCGGCGCCGGCACCGACACCGCCGCCTTCGAGGGACGCCGCGCCGACTACGAGGTCTCCAACCAGTTCGGCAGGGTGTTCGTGAAGGCGCGGGATGGCGTCTCGGGCTTCGACACGCTGACCGGCATCGAACGCCTGCAGTTCAGCGATCAGACGGTCGTGTTGTCGCCGAACGTGCTGGGCAACGACAGCCAGTTCAGCGTGGATGAAGACGCCGGCCTTGCGGCGACCCTGCCCGACCCGGTGGATGTGGCACGCTCCGGCGTGAGCTACCGGCTGGCCGGCGCGGCAGGGCATGGCCACGCCACCCTCAGCGCCGCGGGCCAGCTGCAGTACACCCCCGCCCCGAACTACCATGGGCTCGACACGGTGACCTACGACATCGTCGGCAGCACTGGCAGCAACCGGTACCTGGTCTTCATCACGGTGCTGCCTATCAACGACGCTGCGCCGGTGTCACGCGAGGGCGGCTATCTGGCCTTGGGCAACAACGTGCTGCAGGGGCGTTTGCCGGCCGCCAGCGACTTCGATGGCGACACCATCACGTATACGCTGGCCACGGAGCCGCGCAATGGCGACATGATGCTGGCGTCGGACGGCAGTTTCGTCTACACGGCGCGCGGCAGCTTCCGCGGCGACGATCCGTTCGGCTTCACGGTGAGCGACGGCATGGGCGGCAGCAACACCTACAACGCGCGCGTGCTGGTGGCCAGCGTGGCGCAAACGATCAACGGCACCGAAGGCGCCGACTCGCTGGGTTTTCGCGCCACTGGCGACGGCTACCGCGGACTGGGCGGGCCGGATCGCATCACGGGTGGGCCGGGCAACGACATGATCGACGGCGGCGACGGCGTGGATACCGCCGTCTACTCCGGCGCGCGCGGCGCTTACCGACTCACGCGCACCGACTACGGCTGGGACGTGGATGACACCCGCGGCACCGATGGCAGCGACAAGCTCAGCAACGTGGAGCGCCTGCAATTCACCGACACCAGTGTCGCGCTGGATCTGGCCGGCAACGCGGGCACCGTGGCCAAGATCCTGGGCGCGGTGTTCGGCAGGGCCGAGGTCGCCAACGAGGTCTACGCCGGCATCGGCCTGTACTACATCGACGGCGGCATGAGTTACGAGAGCCTCATGCAGCTGGCCATCGATGCACGGCTGGGTACGGGTGCCAGCCACCCGGCCGTCGTCGATCTTCTGTACACCAACGTCGTGGGATCACCGCCATCGCCTGGGGAGAAGGCTCAGTTCGTCAGCCTTCTGGATACCCACGCGTTCACGGTGGCCGGCCTGGGCGTGTACGCGGCCGATTTCTTTCTGAACCTGGACAACATCGATCTGGTGGGGTTGACGCAGCGGGGTCTGGAGTTCGTACCGTTCAGCTGAGCTTGAGCGCCGGCCGGCTGTGCGCTCACTTCTTCAGCACCTTGGCCACCGGATGCGCGCGCAGCCGGAACGCGTCGGGCATGTCCGAGCCCAGCAGCGGCCGCAGGTACAGGCGGAACGCGTCGGTGATGTCGGTGCCTGAAGCGGCGATGAACTCGTCTTCCATCACGCGCGTCTTGCCGGCCACGGCCTCCAGCGGCAGCAACTCGTAATCCACCGAATAGAAGCCGGTGCGCTTGATGGCCACCGAGCCGTCGCGCTGGCCCCACATCGCGAACTGCACCGCCTTTTCGCCGACCTCGCGCGCCTCGCGCTGGTCGACGTCGCTGGTGCAGCCGATGAAGCTGCGCTGCAGGTAGCCGAAGGTGTCACCGCGCACGCGCTTGATCTTCAGCTTGTCCTTGATCTCCTCGCACAGCAGGTCGGCCAGCGCGCCGCTGCCGGACAGCTGCACGTTGCCGTGCGCGTCGTGCTCCAGCGCCTTGGCCAGGCGGGCCAGCATCGGCGTGCCCGAAGCGTCGTGGATGCCCTCGCTGACGGCGATGATGCAGCGGCCGTGGCGCTCGTGCACCGACTTCACGTCGGCCAGGAACCTGTCGACTTCGAACACGCGTTCGGGCACGTAGATGAGGTGCGGCCCGTCGTCCGGGAATTTCTTGCCCAGCGCCGAGGCCGCGGTCAGGAAGCCCGCGTGCCGCCCCATCACCACGCCCACGTAGATGCCGGGCAGGGATGCGTTGTCGAGGTTGACGCCGGCGAAGGCCTGGGCCACGAAGCGCGCGGCCGAAGGGTAGCCCGGCGTGTGGTCGTTGCCGACCAGGTCGTTGTCGATGGTCTTCGGGATGTGGATGCAGCGCATCGGGTAGCCCGCCAGCCGCGCCTCTTCGCTGACGATGCGCACGGTGTCCGACGAATCGTTGCCGCCGATGTAGAAGAAGTGCTCGATCTCGTGCGCCCGCAGCACCTTGAAGATCTCCAGGCAGTAGGCGCGGTCGGGCTTGTCGCGGGTGGAGCCCAGCGCCGATGCCGGGGTGCGTGCCACCAGCTCGAGGTTGTGGCTGGTTTCCTGCGTCAGGTCGACGAAGTCTTCGTCGACGATGCCGCGAACGCCGTGGTGCGCGCCGTAGACCAGGCGCACGTTGTGGTGGCGCCGCGCCTCCAGCACGACGCCGACGAGCGACTGGTTGATGACCGCTGTGGGGCCGCCGCCCTGGGCGACGAGGACCTTGCCGGACGACATGAGATGCGCTCCTGAAGTGGGGTTCGGCGCGCACCGCCTGGCCAGCCCGGCGCGCCACGGCTGCATCGTAGCCTGCCGGCCGCGGCGCTTCACCCCCATCGGCGAGCCGTCGGCTCGATGCAGCCGCTGCAACCGAAGGCACGCGGCCATGCCCGCCGCATCCGCTCGCCTGTCGCAGCAATAGTCCATAGACTCCCAGGCAGTCCCGGATCAGAACGGAGTTCGATCATGCGTGTCGGCGTACCCAGGGA